>JBGPIS010000083.1:0-8358 GCA_041484965.1 Methylomirabilia bacterium | reverse complement strand
TCACCAGGGCTACAAGGACGCGATAACCGGCTTCACGAAGAACGTGCCGGAGTACCCGTTCCCGATTCTCGACCCGAACCGCGTCATCACGATCCCGATCCGCAGCATCACGGCGCCTCCGGGCTGGCCCAAGGGGGAGCCGACCTCGACGTACACCTGGATCGACAAGACCTGGCCGGCCGTCAAGGCCTAGCTCCGATCCGGGGGCGGGGGTGTCCCGCGTAGACCTGAAGACGACACAGGTCCCGCGGGGCACCCACGCCCCCGTCTCTCCTCCCGCATTGAACGTCCTGCGCAGTCTCGGCGTCCTGGTGGTCCTCGCTGTTTTCCCGGCGTCGGCGGACGCGGGGCACGAGATCCCGTACTACCCGGCGTTCTATCCTCATGAGATCAAGCTGCAGGTCGTCCAGCCGGCGGCGGCGGTCGGGCTGCTCGAGAAGAACGCGATCCACGCCTACGTGGGGCTGCTCACCGGACGGAAGCCGGCGCACACCGCGTGGGTCGAGTCGCTTCGATCGTTTGTCGTTCTCACGTTCAATCCCTCGAGCCGCGTGTTCGCCGACGCACGGGAGCGCTGCGCCGCGGCGACGCGGCTGCTGCCCGTGCTGGCCGCGGCGAAGAGCGAGTACGCCTTCTATCCGTATCCCGTCACGCCCTGGCACGCCGACTACCTCCACCACGCCGATCTCGTCGAGGCGGCGAAGGCGCGTGCCACGGCGGGGGGCGCGGGGGGACCGGCGCTCCGGCTCCGGGTCACCGGCAAGCTGCCCGCGCCGCCGCCGGGCCCGGCCTGGCGGTCGGCCGATGGAGAGTGGGACGCGACGCTCGAGCAGGTCGGGCTGGAGGAGCTCGCGCGCCGGGACGCGACGCGGCTCAATGGCTGGCTCGGCCCGCCCTGGCTGAAGGAGGGCTGGTTCCAGGCGCACGCCGTCTACGCGCGCGGCGTGACCGACGCGGGCACGCGGAGCGCGATCGAGGAGACGTTCAGCCGCCGTGTCCGAGGCGGCTTCGCGACCGCCGTCGATCGGCTCAACCTCGAGCGCCGGCTCGTGACCCTGCTCACGCGCGGCTGCGAGCGCGTCCCGGTCGGTTACGCGCTGAGGCGCGAGCCGGTCAACGACGACTACTCGGAGGGCGTTGAGAACGTCGGCTACGACGCCCAGGCCGGCCTCGATTCCGCCGTCTTCCTCCGGACCGTGAAGCTCAAGGACTTCCCGTGGAACGGCTGGTTGCGTCTCGCGGCGGCATCGCGCCCTGCGGCGGCGTGGAATCCCATCGTGGGCTTCGGCGACGAGACAGGCCGGCTCCTCTGGTCTGCGCTCGGCGATCCGGCGGTGCTCCCCGCGCCTCATGGCAGTGGCTGGGTGCCGAACCGTGTGGAAGCCGTCGCGGTCGGCGCGGGTCCCCTCGAGGTGCCGGGCGACGCGCTCGTGCCCGACACGGCGGCGGGTGCGCTCCACCCGGCGCCGCCGGGCACCGTCGCGCAGCAGAAGGTGACCTACCGCGTCATGTTCTCGAAGTTCCACGACGGGACCAAGATGGGCGTCGCCGACGTGATCTACCCGTATGCCTTCGCCGCCCGGTGGAGTGGGACGGACCGGGAGATCGAGCGCGCCACCGCCGTCCTCCGCGAGTGGCTCGCCGCGGTGCGCGTGGCGAAGACGGAGACCCAGCTCAGAGACTTCGGGGATCTTCAGGTTTTCCTGGATACGGCGGTGGTGGAGGTGTATCTCCGCCATGCGGCCGAGGCCGCGGCGGCGCCGGCGATCGCTCCGCCGTGGAGCGCCGTGCCCTGGCAGCTCGTCGTCCTGATGGAGGAGGCGGTCACGCGCGGCCTCGCGGCCTTCTCCGAGGAGGAGGCACGGCGCCGCGGCGTGCCGTGGCTCGACCTCGCGAGAGACCGCAAGCTCCGGGAACAGCTTGCGGCGCTCGCGGACGGCCTCGAGCGCCGGGCGTTCGTCCCCGAAGCTTTGCGCGGGCTCGTGACCGTGGAGCAGGCCAAGCAGCGCTGGGCGGCGCTCCGGCGCTTCTACCGTGCGCGCGGCCATTTCTTGGTGACCAGCGGTCCCTATCAGCTCACCAAGTGGTCGGCCGACACGGCGACCCTCGGCGTGTTCCGGGACCTCTCGTACCCGAACGTCGTCGGCTCGTTCGACCGCTACGCGCTGCCCCGCCGGGCGTGGGCAACCCGGCTCGAGCGCCGGGCGGACCGGCTCGAGCTCCAGGCCGACGCGGAAACCCTCACGAAGGCCGGGCGATCGTATAAGATCGCGCGGGAGCCGTTGCGCCTCGAGCCGACGGGCGAGACGATGCGGGACACGCTCGTGGCGCACTGGACGGTCGTCGGCGCGGACGACGAGGTCGTCGCGACGGGCCAATCGCATGACGTGGAGGGCGGGCGGCTGGTCGTGGATCTCAAGAGCAAGCTTCCGCCGGGCGCGTACCGCGTCCTGCTGGCGCTCGTGCTCAACGGAAACTTCGTGGCTCCAGAGGTCAAGGTGATTCCGTACCGCGTGGCCGACTGATGGACGTCCTCCTCATCCACCTCATCAACGCGCTGCTCTATGCGTCGGTCCTCTTCCTGATCGCAGGCGGCCTCAGCCTCATCTACGGCGTCATGCAGATCGTGAACCTGGCCCACGGCAACCTCTACGCCTTCGGCGCGTTCGTGACGGCGTGGATGGTCGGTTCCGTCGCCGCGGGGGCGCCGACGGCTCTGCTGCTCGCGATCCTGCCGGCAGGCGCGATCGCCGCCGCCGTCCTGGGCGCGGTCCTCGAGCCCACGCTGCTCCGGCCTTTCTACAAACGCGCGGAGGAGTACCAGCTCCTCGTCACCTTCGGGCTCATGATGATCCTCGAGGACCTCCTGCGCTTCATCTGGGGGCCGTACCCGCTCTCCGCCAGCGAGCTCTTCGAGAACTTCGGGAGCCTGACGATCGGCGACTCGCTCTACCCGACCTACAACTTCCTCGTGATCGGAGTGGGGATCCTGGCGGCGATCTTCCTCTGGGCGTTCATTTACAGGACGCGCTTCGGCGTGGTGCTGCGAGCGACCTCGCAGAACATGCGCATGGCCTCCGCGCTCGGCGTCAACGTGAACCGGGTCTACGTGCAGGCCTTCACGCTCGGCTGCTTCATGGCGGGGCTCGGCGGCGCGATCATCGTGCCGGGCCAGTCGGCGGTGCTCGGGATGGGGGTGGACGCCCTCGTGCTCGCGTTCATCGTCGTCGTGGTCGGCGGGCTCGGTAGCCTCGAGGGGGCGCTGGTTGGCGCGCTCATCGTCGGCGTCGTCCGCGAGGCCGGCATCGCGTGGTTTCCGGAGATCGAGCTGGCGGTGCTCTACCTCGCGGCGGCGATCGTCCTGCTGGTGCGGCCCGCCGGACTCTTCGGACGGCCATGAGTGCCCCGGCCGCGACCGCGTCCGTCCTCGTTCGCGAGACCGGCTCGCTCCGCCAGGTCCTCCGCTGGGCGATGCCCGTCGCCGTCCTCCTGGCCATGGTGCCCTGGGTCGTCCCGCAGTATACGACGATCCTGCTCGCCTACGGGCTCGTCATGGCGATCGGCGCCCTCGGCTTCAACCTGCTGCTCGGTTACACGGGGCTCCTCTCCTTCGGCCACTCGGCCTACTTCGGCGTGGGCGCGTACGTGGTCGGGCTGATGGTCAAGTACCTCAAGGTCGGCTCGATGGAGCTGTTCCTCCTCGGGGCGATCGTCGGCTCGGTGATCGTCACCGCGGTGTTCGGGATCGTGTGCGTCCGGTACACGCGCATCTTCTTCAGTATCCTCACGCTCGCGCTCTCGCAGGTGCTCTGGTCCCTCGCGTTCAAGTTCTTCTGGGTGACGGGCGGAACGGACGGCCTGCGCGTGCCGACGCCGTCGTTGTTCGCGGGGCTCGTCACGGGCAAGGGGGACAAGACCGACTTCATGTCGCACGCGTACTACTACTATGTCCTCGGCATCTTCTTCGCCTGCGTCGTCCTCATGTGGGTGATCGTGAACTCGCCGTTCGGCAAGGCGCTCCAGGCGATCCGCGACAACGAGACGCGCGCCGAGTTCGTCGGCATCCAGGTCTGGCATTACCGCTGGGTGGCGTTCCTCGTTTCTGGGGTGTTCACGGGCCTGGCGGGCGCCCTCTGGGTGCCGCTCAACGGCCTGACGACGCCGGACATCATGCACTGGACCTTTTCGGGCGAGATCGTCTTCATGACCGTGCTCGGCGGCTTCCGGTCCTTCGCCGGGCCGATCATCGGCGCGATCGTCTTCAACTACCTCAAGACGTACGCCGTAGGCTACACGGTCTACTGGCAGCTGCTGCTCGGCGCCGTGCTGGTGACGCTCGTGCTCTCGCTGCCTACCGGCATCGTCGGGGCCGCGGGTCGGCTCGCCGCGCGATTCCAGGGAAGGAGGGGGGCGTGAGCCTCCTCGTGACGAAGGACCTCGTGAAATGGTTCGGCGACACGCACGCCGTGGACCACGTTGACTTCACCGTGAAGGAAGGCGAGGTGCTCGCGCTCATCGGCTCGAACGGGGCCGGGAAGACGACGCTCGTGAATCTGATATCCGGCCTCTTCCGGCCCGACAGCGGCCAGATCCTCTTCCGGGACCGGGACGTCACGCGGGAATCCGTGCAGGGGCGGATCCGGGCGGGAATCGCCCGGAGCTTCCAGCTCGTGAACCTGTTCGACCAGCTCTCCACGCTCGACAACGTCGCGCTCACGATCTTCTCGCGCGAGGGCAAGACCCGGCGGCTCGTCACGCTCGCGGCCGCCGACTCCGCCGTCTGGGACGAGGGCTTCGAAGTGCTGCGCCTCTTCGGTCTCGAGGCGAAGGCCCGGATGCTCGCAGGCGGCATCTCGCAGGGGGAGCGGAAGCTCCTGGACGTGGCCGTCGCCTACGCGCTCAGGCCGAAGCTCCTCTTCCTCGACGAGCCGACGAGCGGCGTCTCGACGCGCGAGAAGGCGCCGATCATGGATACGGTCACGTCGGTCGTCCGCTCGACGGGCATCTCCGCGGCCATCATCGAGCACGACATGGACGTCGTCTTCAACTACTCGGACCGGATCGTCGCGATGCACCAGGGTGCGGTCCTCGCCGACGGGACGCCGGACGAGATCCGGCGCAACGAGACCGTGATCACGACGCTGATCGGCACGACGGGGGCCCACTAATGGCGGCGATGCTCGCGCTCGACGGGATCAATACCTACCGGGGCCCGGCGCAGATCCTTCGCGGCGTGGCGCTCACCGTGAACGACGGCGAGGCGGTCTGTCTCGTCGGCCGGAACGGCGCCGGCAAGACCACGACGATCGACAGCATCATGGGCCTCCTCCCGGTGCGCGGCGGCCGGGTCACGTTTCGCGACCGCGACATCACGCGGTTGCCGACCCACGAACGGGCGCTGCTCGGCATCGGCTACGCGCCGGAGGACTGCGGCATCTTCCCCGACCTCACCGTCGGAGAGAACTTTCAGATTACGGCGTGGCTCGCCAAGCCCGGAGAGGCGAAGGCGTCCGCCGGCGACGCCGATGGCAGGATCTTCGCGGTGTTCCCCGAGGTGAAGGAGTTCATGACACGGCGGGGGCTCCACCTGTCCGGCGGCCAGAAGAAGATGGTCGCGATCACGCGCGCGATGACGCTCGCGCCCTCCATCCTGCTCCTCGACGAGCCGTTCGAGGGGCTCGCGCCGGTCGTCGTCACGCGTTTCATCGAGGCGGTCAAGGCGATCAAGGCGATGGGCATCTCCCTGCTGATCGCCGAGTCCAATCTGGTCAACGCGACGCGCGTGGCCGACCGCCTCTACGCGATCGACCGCGGCGAGATCATCTTTCACGGGCACCCGCGCGACGTTTTCCAGAACGAAGATGTCATGAAGACCATCCGCGGCTAGGCCTCACTGGACAGCGAGCCGGCGCTCTGTGCAGGCGCCGTTTGCTGCTATCATCGACGTCGTGATCGTCCTCGGGATCAGCGAGACCCATTGTGCGACGGCGGCGATCCTGCGCGACGGCCAGATCGTCGCCTGCGCCTCCGAGGAGCGCTTCAGCCGCCTGAAGAACGACGCGGGCTATCCGAAGCTCGCGATCGACGCCCTCCTTCGGGAGTGCCAGCTCGCGCCGTCCGGGATCGATCTCGTGGTCCTCGCCGGCACGCGGATCCCGTCCTACGACTGGATGAATCGCGTGATGCGGGACGAGGCGTACATGCGGCAGTACTACGCCGTGCGGCTCGAGGCAGAGCAGCGCGGGCTCACGGGGCGCGCGCGCAAGCTCGGGGCCAGGCTCGGCCTGCTCGACCCGGCGCCCGGCAAGGCCCCACAGGGCGACGCCGAGCGCCGCGCGCTCGTCACGGGCCACCTGGGCGTCGACACCGGGCGCGTCAGGATCGTGGACCACCACGCCTGCCACGCGGCCGCCGCGTACTTCGGCTCGCCGTTCGGCGGCCGGGAGGCGCTCGTCCTCACCAACGACAACTCGGGCGACGGCCTCTGCGCGACCGTCTCGACGGCGGGCGGGACCTCGCTCGCGCGCCGCGAGGCCACGCGCAGCGGTCCGGGATCGCTCGGCTCCTTCTACACGCTCGTGACGCTCCTGCTGGGCATGAAGCCCGGCGAGCACGAGTACAAGGTGATGGGCCTCGCGCCCTACGCGCCCGCGCGCGCGGCCGAGCGCGCGCTCGAAGCCCTCCGCACGGTGTTCGACATCGCCGAGGGCCGGCCGTGCCGCTTCGAGTGGAAGAAGCGCGGCCCCCTCTACCGGGCGCTCCTCGAGGCGACGCTCGGCCTCAGGTTCGACGCGATCGCCGGCGGCGCCCAGCGGCTCCTCGAGGAGTCGCTCCTCCGCTGGACGCGCCTCATGCGGGAGCGCTACGGCGCCGGCCGGCTGGCGCTCGGCGGCGGCGTGTTCATGAACGTGAAGGCCAACATGCTGCTCGCCGAGGAGCCCTGGGTCGCCGATCTCTTCGTCTTCCCGTCGTGCGGCGACGAGTCGAACGCCGTCGGCGCGGCCTACCTCGGGTACCTTGAGCTCTGCGCGCAGAAGAACGTCGTGCCGGCGCCCCGGCCCTTCGGCCCCGCGTACCTCGGCCCGGGGATCGACGACCGGGACGTGGAGTCGGTGCTCCGCGCGCGCGACCTCGCCACGAAGTACCGCGTCAGCGAGCCCGCGCGGATGGAGGAGAAGATCGCCGAGCTGCTCGTCGCGGACGGCGTCGTCGCGCGCTGCGCGGGGCGCATGGAGTTTGGGGCGCGCGCGCTCGGCAACCGCTCGATCCTGGCGAACCCGTCGGACCACCGCGTGGTCTCCCTCATCAACCGGATGATCAAGAACCGCGACTTCTGGATGCCGTTCGCGCCCTCCGTGCTGCGCGAGCGGGAGGCCGATTACCTCATGAACCCGAAGGGTCTGGCCTCGCCGTACATGATGCTCGCGTTCCCGACGAATCCGAAGCGCCGCGACGAGATCGTCGCCGCGCTCCATCCTCAAGATGGGACGGCGCGCGCCCACATCGTGGACGAGGCGTGGAATCCGGGCTACCACCGGGTCCTCCGCGAGTTCGAGGCGCGCACGGGCATCGGGGCCGTGCTCAACACGTCGTTCAACCTGCACGGCGAGCCGCTCGTCTGCTCTCCCGAGGACGCCGTGGACACGTTCGAGCGCTCGGGGCTCCCGCACCTGGCGCTCGGCCGCTTCCTCGTCTCGAAGAAATGAGCGACGCGCGCCTTTCTCAGGCCACCTACGGCCCAAGCCGGCCTCGCGGACCCCGCTAGAAATGAGCGCGACCGATCTCTGCTACACGCCGGCCAGCGAGCTCGCGGGCCTGATCCGCGTGAAGACGCTCTCGCCGGTGGAGCTGACGCGCGCCCTGCTCGCGCGCATGGAGAAGCTGAATCCCGTCCTCAACGCCTACGTCACGCCGACGCCGGAGATCGCGCTCGCCGATGCCAAGCGCGCGGAGGACGCGGTGATGAAGGGTGGTCCGCTGGGGCCGATCCACGGCATCCCGTACGGCATCAAGGATCTGTCGTTCACGAAGGGCATCCGCACGATGTCGGGCTCGCACATCTTCGCGACGCGCGTGCCGGACGTGGACGTGCCGTTCGTGCCGCGCTTGCGCGCCGCGGGTGGCGTCATGCTCGGCAAGACCGCGACGCCGGAGTTCGGGTGGAAGGGGATGGGCGACAGCCCGCTCACGGGCAGCACGCGGAACCCGTGGAACACGGCGATGACGACAGGCGGCTCCAGCGCGGGCGCGGGCGCCGCGGCGGCCGCGGGGCTCGGCCCGCTCCAGCACGGCTCGGATGGCGCCGGCTCCATCCGCATCCCGTCCGCGTTCTGCGGCATCTTCGGGCTGAAGCCGTCG
>JBGPIS010000082.1:0-8363 GCA_041484965.1 Methylomirabilia bacterium | reverse complement strand
CCTGGCGAAGGACGGACAGGCGCGCCAGACCCTGAAGGAGGGCGTGTACCGGCTCCGCGTGAGCCACCCGAAGTTCACGACCGAGGTGCGCCACATCCAGGTGCTCGCGGGACACAGCCAGGAGATCCGCGTCAGGCTCGCCCCGCTCGCCCCGCGCCCCGGCCCCGCCGTGAAGACATCGCCCCTGGAGAGGGCGGGGGAGGCGCTCAAGAAGCTGTTCCGGTGAGTGGTAGAATCGCTACGTAGAGGAGACTGCCATGAGAGAGGCCGTCATCGTTGGAGCCGTGCGCAGCGCCGTCGGCAGGAAGAACGGCAAGCTCTCGGGCGTCCGCCCGGACGACCTCGCCGCCCACGTCCTGAAGGCGCTCGTCACGCGAACCACGATCGACCCCACGGAGGTCGAGGACGTCATCCTCGGCTGCGTGGACCAGCTCGGCGAGCAGGGCTTCAACATCGCGCGGAACGCGGCGCTCATCGCCGGCTTCCCGCTCGACGTCTGCGGCACGACGCTCGACCGCATGTGCGGCTCGGGCCAGCAGGCCGCGAACTTCGCCGCGATGGGCGTGATGTCGGGCCAGTACGAGTGCGTGATCGCGGGGGGCGTCGAGAACATGACGCGCGTGCCGATGGGCTCGAACGCGATGGGACCGGGCGAGGGCCCGCTTTCGCCGAGGCTCCAGGAGCGGTTCAACATCGTACCGCAGGGGATCTCAGCCGAGATGATCGCCGAGAAGTGGGGGCTCAAGCGCGAGGAGCTCGACGAGTTCGCGGCGCTGAGCCACGAGAAGGCCGGGCGCGCGATCACCGAGGGGCGCTTCGAGCGCGAGATCGTGCCGGTGACGCTGCCCGACGGCTCGGTGTTCGACACCGATGAGGGCGTGCGCGTGCCGGTGAACCGCGAGAAGGTGGCGGCGCTGGCGCCGTCGTTCAAGCCTGACGGCGTCGTCACCGCCGCGAACTCTTCGCAGATCTCCGACGGCGCCGCCGCGCTCATGTTCATGTCGGCCGAGAAGGCGAAGGCGCTCGGGCTCAAGCCGCGCGCCCGGGTGATCGCCACGGCGCTGGCCGGCGTGGACCCGGTCATCATGCTGACGGGCCCGATCCCGGCCACCCAGCGCGTGCTGCGGAAGGCGGGCGTGAAACTCGACGACATCGACCTCGTCGAGATCAACGAAGCCTTCGCCTCGGTCGTGCTGGCGTGGGAGCGCGAGCTCCAGCCCGACATGGCCCGGGTGAACGTCAACGGCGGTGCGATCGCGCTCGGCCACCCGCTCGGCTGCTCGGGCGCCCGGCTCATGACGACGCTGCTGCACGAGCTCGAGCGGACGGGGAAGCGCTACGGGCTCCAGACGATGTGCATCGGCTTCGGCCAGGGCATCGCGACGATCATCGAGCGGCTCTGAGAGCCGCTCCACGGGAGGGCAGGCGATGGCCGGGTTTCGCTGCGCCAAGTGCGGGAAGGTCGCGATGGGCCAGAAGATCTGCTGCGGCAGGCCGATGAAGAAGGCCTGAGCCCGGGCTATCCACATATCCACAGCTATTCACAATCTGAAAATCGACCGGTCTGACACGGGCTCACGGGCCTAAGAGCCCGCGCGGGCCGAGAAAACAGCCCCGTGCAGAGCCTCGACCGCGGGCGGGGCCGTTTCAAGCGTCCGCCGCGCGCGTTCATCACGAAACCCCGCATTTCGTGCGGCGATCTCAGCCGTTGATCTCCGGGGAGCGACCCCGTAACGTGGCGGGGCTTGGATCGAGCCCCGATGAACGAAACCCGCATGCCGCGTGTCCTGGTCGTGGACGACGAAGAGCGCGTCCGCGGAGTCCTCTGCGACCTGCTGATGGCCTGGGGTTGCCGCGTCGACGGCGCCGCGAGCCGCGCCGAAGGGATCGAGTTCTTCCGACACGGCGACTACGGTCTCGTGCTGACGGACTTCCTGATGCCCGGCGGCAACGGGCTCGAGCTGATCGAGGGCCTGCGGCTCGCCGACCCGACGATCGGCGTCATCATGCTGACGGCGTCGGACACCGACCTCGAAGCGCCGAGCCGGCGGCTCGAGTTCACGGTGCTCCGCAAGCCGTTGCAACTCGACGCACTCAAGACCGTCGTGAGCCAGGCGCTCCGCCGGCACTCCCGAGGAACTCCCGCAGCGCTGCCCTGAGCGTCAGACGGGGGCGAGCGCGTCCTGGATCGCGGCGTCGAGCTCGCCGGCCCGGACGGGCTTGAAGAGGCACCGGCGGATGCCGAGCGCGGCGAGCCGGGTCCGGTCCTCCTCGCGCAACCCCCAGCCGGTGATGATGAGGATCGCGACGCTCCGGTCCACTGCGCGCAGCCGCTCGGCGACCTCCCAGCCGTTCATGCCGGCCATGCCGAGGTTCGTCAGCACCACGTCGAAGCGCCCAGGCGCGTAGGCCTTGAGCGCCGCGGCGCCATCGGGCGCGGCGGTCACGGTGTGGCCCACGCTCCGGAGCAGCTCGCTGAGCGTCGCGAGCACCTTGGCGTCGTCGTCCACGACGAGGACGCGCGCCGGGCGCCGGGCCGCCGTCGGGTTCGCCGGCGCGCCGGTCGCGACGGGCTCGCCCGCGGCCGGGAACCTGAGCGTGAAGGTCGTCCCCCGCCCGGGCTCGCTCTCGACGTCGATCTCGCCGGCGTGGTGCCGCACGATCGAGTACGCCATGGAGAGGCCGAGCCCCGAGCCCGCCTCGCCCTTGGTCGAGAAGAACGGCTCGAAGATCCGCTGCCGCACCGCCTCGGGCATGCCGACGCCGGTGTCGGTGACCGTGATTGTCACCACGCCACGGCGCCCCGGGCGCGTGGCGAGCGTGAGCGTGCCGCCGTCGGGCATTGCGTCGAGCGCGTTCAGGATGAGGTTCGTCATCAGCTCCGTCAGCGCCGCGGGCCGGCCGCTGATCGGCTCGACGGTGCCGAGCCGGAGCGAGAGCTCGAGCGGCCGGCGGTCGTGCGCGATCTTCTCCTCCCGCCGGGGCCGCGTGATCGCGACGGCATCCTTCACGATCTGGTTGAGGTCCACGGCGACGAACAGCTCTTCCGGCCGCAGGCGCGCAAAGGTCTGGATGCGGCGCACCGTCTCGGAGCCATCGAGTGCCGCCGCCTCGACGACCTTCAGTGAGCGATCCACGAACTCGGCGTCCCTCGGGTTCTGCTTCATGAGCTGCGCGTAGCCGAGGATCGCCTGCAGGAGGTTGTTGAAGTCGTGCGCGATGCCGCCGGCGAGCTGGCCCAGCGCGGTTAGCTTCTCCGACTGGTGGAGCTGGTTCTCGACCTCGCGCTGGGTGGTGATGTCGCGGACGATCGCGATGAGCCCCTCGAGCTCGCCGTGGCGGCCGTGGAGCGCCGACAACGTCACGGCCAGCGCGGGCGGCCGCGGCTGGCCCGTCGCCGGCGCCGTCTCGAACGCGTACATCGCCGCGCCGCCGGCCAGGCGCCGTTTGGCGTCTCCGTACTGGCCGGCCGGCAGGAGATCGGTGATCGGGCGGCCGAGCGCCTGGACGCCCGCGAGCCCGAAGACGCGCTCCGCCGCGGGGTTCCAGCCGTCGATCGCGTCGTCGGCGGTGACCGAAATGATGGCGTCGCCGGCGGAGGCGATGAGCTTCTCGAGCGAGCGCTTGGTGTCCGCGATCTCGCCGTAGAGGCGCGAGTTGCGGAGCGCGATCGCGAGGTACTCCGACAGCATCTCGAGCAGCTCGTGCTCGCGCGGGTCGATCGCCCGGCCGGAGGCGCGGTTGTCCACGACGAGCCAACCGAGGGTGCCCTGCGCGTCCTGGATCGCGCACGCGGTGACGCGGTCCGCGGCCTCCAGGCTCGCCGGGGCTTCGGGCGTGATCGCCACGTGGTCGTAGCCGAGCGCCGCGCGGAGCTGCCCGGTGATCGCGGTCGTCACGTCGCTCACGTCGAGCTGGCCGACGATCGTGCGCGAGATTTCGCGCAGGATCGAGAGCTGGGTGACGCGCAGCGACTGCTCCGCCGCCTCGTGCCGGGCGGCCTCTTCGAGATCGCGCGTCTTCGTCGAGATCCGCCGCATCTCCTCGACGAGCGTCGCCACCTGGCTGCGCGTGCCGAGGTCCGCCTGGCGGCGCATGAAGGCGCGGCCCACGACGTCCTCCAGGTCCTGCCGCGAGAAGGGCTTGATGAGGTACTCGAACGCGCCGTGGGTGAGGGCGTGCTTCACCGTCTCGAGCGAGGCGTAGGCGGTGATCATCACCACCTCGATGGTCGGATCGAGGCGCTTGACGCGGCGGAGGAGCTCGAGCCCGTCCATCTCGGGCATCTTGATGTCCATGATGACGACGTCGGGCCGGAACCGCTCGAACTGCTCCAGCGCCACTCGCCCGTTCTCCGCCGTCTGGATCTGGTAGGCGGGCTTGAGGAGCATGCGGAGCGACTCGCGCGGTCCGAGCTCGTCGTCCACGACGAGGATGCGCCCGCGGGTGGTCGGCGGCGCGATCGTGCTCATGACGTGGCGGGCGGCAGCGACACCAGGAAGGCCAGCTCGTTGCGTGCCTGGCGGACGCTGAGCTTCCCGCCGATGGCCTCGATGAGCCGCTGGCTCACGGCCGGCCCGACGTCGACGAGGCTCTCCTGGACCATCAGCACGGGATCGAAGACGCAGTGGAGCTTGTCCGGCGGCACGCTGGCGGTGCGCGAGCCGATCAGGATGCGCACGCTCTCGCTGCCGTCGCGCTCCGCGTGCCGCGCGACCGAGAGGGTCACGCGCGCCTGGTCCGGGGGCGAGTTGTGCGTGAGGTACCAGACCAGGTACGACAGCGCCCGGCGGAGCTGGACGACGTCCGCCTTGACCGGCAAAAGCGCGTCTTCGCGCGCGACGTCGAGCTGGAGCGGCTTGCCGGGCCCGTCGTCGGTGAGCTCGATCAGCGCCACCACGTCGTCCACGACCGTGTGCACGTCCACGGTGGTGAAGTTTAGCTCACCCTCGGTGACGAGCGCCGCCAGTTTCTCGAAGACCTCCACCACCCGGCGGACGTCCCGGCGGACGACCGAGGCGAAGTGCTTGCGGAAGTCGGGGTCGTCGTAGCGCTCGCCGATCAGCTCGATGAACGTGTTGATGGACACGAGCGGGTTCTTGATCTCGTCCGCGATGCGGGCGACGACGCGCGTGAGGAGCTGGGTCTGGTCCGCCTGCCGCTTCTGCGCGGCGAGCTCCTTCTGCGCCGTCAGGTCCTCGAAGACGAGCACCGCCCCGAGCGGGGCCTGCTCGTCGGCGCCGCGGACGGGGTACGTGGTCACCTCGAGCCACAGACCGCGCAGGGCGAGCTGCAGCTCGATGCGCGAGACCGCGCGCCCCGTGCGGAGCGTGTCGTAGAGCATGTCGCCGAGCGGCGAGGGGAGAGCGCGGAGGTCCTCGGTCAGGACGGAGCTGGCCGGCAGGCCCAGGATCTCCTCGGCCCGGCGGTTCATGAGACCGACCCGCTGGTCCTGCCCGATCGTAATCACCCCGCTCGACATGTGCTCGAGGATCCGCTCGGAAAACTGCTTCTCACGCTCGATCTGGTGGTGGAGCGCGATGTCGCGGATCGCGGTCGCGAGATGCGTCGCCAAATCGAAGAGGGTCTCGGTCTCGCGGCGGCCGTAGGTCGAGCCGACGACCGGCTGGCCCACGACGAGGATCGCGACGATCTCGCCGTGCGCCAGGAGCGGCACGGCCAGGACGCTCTGCAGGAGCTTGAGCTCGCGGACGATGTCGGGGTCGGTCAGGTCGTGGACACGCGCCGGCCGGCCCTGCGTGACGAGCCAGTGGGCCAGCCCCGCGCCGGCGGGCAGACGCACCGACTCGACGATCTGCGGCGCGAGTCCGCGGTGCGCCACCACGCGGAAGTCGCGCCCGTCCGGGGAGGGCAGCAGCAACGCGGCGCGCGTCGAGCGCACGAGCTCCCCGATCGCGTCGAGGAACATGTCGAGCACGCGCGGCAGGTCGAAGCCCGCGGCGAAGGCGCGCGTGAACTCCTTCAGTACCCGGGCGAGCGCCACGCCCTCCCACGGCTCCTCGCCGCCGACAGGCGGCGCCGGCACCCCCGCCGCCCCGACGCTCGCGCGCAGCGCGGTGAGCTCCCGGACCAGACGGATCCGCTCCTCTGCGTGACGCAGCACGCCCTCCAGGTCGCGCTGGGTGAAGGCCGGCGGAAGCCGGAAATGGCCCGCGTCACCCTCGTCGTCGGGGGGGCCGAGGGCGACGATGAGCACGGCCGGCGTGATCTCTTTCGCGCGGGCGACGAACGCCTCGAGGCCGCGCGGCAGGCTGACGCAGTCGCGCACGACCACGTCCACGTCGATCAGGCGCAGGATCTTCAACGCCTCGCCGTCGGTCTGCGCGATGAACGCCGAGTAGTCGTCGAGCGCGCCGAGCAGGCGGCTGCGGCGGGCGTCGTCGGACGTGACGAGCAGGACCGTGTTCATGCGGGCACCAGCGCCTCGAGCGTCACGGGAAAGTCCACGGTGAAGACGGCGCCGCCAGACGGCCGGTTCGCGACTCGGAGCATCGCGCCGTGCGTCTGCGCGATGGCGGCACAAATCGCGAGGCCGAGGCCCGAGCCGCGCTGCTTGGTCGTGAAGAACGGCTCGAAGACGCGCTCGAGTAGCTCGGCCGGCACGCCGGGGCCCGTGTCGGTGACGACCGCGACCGCGCGGCTGCCCGCCATCGCGAGTTCGACGCTGAGCATCCCCCGCGGCGGCATCGCCTCATGCGCGTTCATCAGAAGATTCAGGAAGAGCTGCTCGATTTCAGCGTGGTCGCCGAGGACCAGGCTGGGCGCGCGTCCGAGCGACACGGAGACCACGAGGTTCTTCTCTTCGAACGCCGCGCGCATCGTCTCGAGAGCGTCGGTGATCGGCGACCTCAAATCCAGCGGGCGACGCGGCCGGTCGTTCGGCCGCGACAGCGTACGCAAGCGCTCGATGAGTCGCTCCATGCGGCCGATCTCGCGGCTGGCGATCCGGCCGAACTCGTCCGCGAACCGCTCGTCGCCCTGGCGCCGCGGCAGGAGCTGGGCGAAGGTCTTGATGGCGACGAGCGGATTCTTGATCTCGTGCGCGATACCGGAGACCAGCATCTCGAAGTAGCTGAGCCGCTCGGCGCGGCGGCGCCCGACCTCGAGCTCCTTGAGCGGGGTGAGATCGCTGAACACCGCGACGGCGCCGAGGACGCCGCCCGATGGGTCGAGCAGTGGCGACGTCGTGCAGATGATCGGGCGCATCGTGGCGCCGTCCGACAGTTGGATCTCGGGCTGGGTGAGCGCGCGCCCTTCGGCCACGCTGCGCCGGAGCGCCTCGGTCAGGCAGGCCGGCAGCGCCGTCACCGGGCGATCGAGCGCGGCGTCGGCCGAGAGTCCGGTGAGTTGCCCGGCCGCTCGGTTGAAGAGCGTGATCCGCTCCGAGGCGTCCATCGCGACGACACCGCTCTCGATCGTCGCCACGATGTTGCTGATGTACTCGTTGGCGAGTACGACCTGCGCGTAGAGCTGCGCGTTCTTCGCCGCCACGCCGGCCTGGTTCGCGAGCGTCATCAGCAGGTCGAGGTCCTGGGGATAGAAGGGGTCGCCCGAAAGCTTGGGCCCCAGCGCGATCGCGCCGATGACCTGCTCGGAGATCAGGGGGAGGATGAGCGCCCAATCGAGACGCGTGAGTTCCTCGTGGAGGCGCCGCCGGTCGTCCGTGAGGCGCTCGCGGGTGATCTCGTCGGTGACGATGAGATCGCGGGTTCCCGTGAGCGCCGTCACGACGAGGCCCGGCGCCTCGTCGGGGGCCGCAAACCCGCTGCCCGCGGGATGCCCCTCCCACGCCGCCCGCCGGAACCCTTCCCGGTCCAGCAGGTAGATGGCGACGCCCTCGGCCCGCGTGGTGGTGAGCACCGTGTCGGTGAGGAACCGCAGCAGCGTGCGGAGGTCGAGCACGCGCGTCAGGGTCCTGCTGGCCTCGCGCACGGTACGCTGATAGTTCGCGTGCGTGCGGTAGACATAGCGGTCGAGCAGGCGGCCGGCGAGGTCGCGGATGACCGGAATCAGCAGACTGACCACCCCGATCGCCGCGAGCATCACCATCAGCTCCGGCGGCTCCAGGTGCAGCGAAAGCCGCGGCCACGCGAAGGTGAGGAAGACCGCGACCGGCAGCAGCGAGACGAGCACCGCGATCGCGAGCGTCAGCCCCCGATGGATCACGAGCCGCAGGTCCATGAGGCGATGGCGGATGATCGCGTGGGCGACGAGGGCGACGAAAACCAGAGCGAAGTGTGGACCGACCCAATTGTACTCGGTCCGCCCGGTAAACAGAGGTAGCACAAGATTCGTGCTGATTCCGCCGGCGCCCGCAATCAAAAAGCCCAGCGCTAGGTAGT
>JBGPIS010000081.1:0-8369 GCA_041484965.1 Methylomirabilia bacterium | reverse complement strand
CGTAGCCTTCGTCGAGGCCGTGCCAGTGGCCGATCTCGCGCTCGCCGTACTTCCAGCAGAGGTTGACCTCCTCGCCGTGACGAAGATGAGGAAAGTCCACCAGCCCGAGCGCCAGGTCTTTCGGGGCGCCGCCGAGGCGCGCGAGCGTGTCGAGCCCCTGCCGGACGCGCCGGGTGAACTGCTCCGCCATCTCGGTGTCGGCGCGCCACGCGGCGCGGTCGAGCACGCCCCCGCCCGCGAGCGAGAGCCGGCGCTGCTCGTTCTGCAGGCGCTCGCGGGCGAGGCCGGCCTCCGCGTTCGCCGTCATCACGTCCCGCATGATCCGTGTCAGCTCGGGGATCAGCTTCTCGACGTCCTCACGCGTGAAATACCGGTCAGCCACGGATCTCTCGCTCGACGAAGATCGCGTGGACCTCTTTCGGGCCGTGGACGCCCCGCGTGAGGGTGAGCTCGATGTCCGCCGTGCGGCTCGGGCCCGTGATGAAGCTGATGACCGCAGCCGTCTCGAGCTCGTCGCGGTGCCACAGCTCGAGCAGGACGCCTACCTGGCTCAGGGACTCGATCAGCGCCGTCCGGTCGAACACGGCGACGTGGTACGGCGGGAGCAAGGACGTCGAGCGCGGCCGGCCGGGCCCCGAGCGGAGTACGAGCGTGCCCGTCTCGGCGATCGCGAGATCGACGCCCGTCAGGCCGATCTCGGCGTCGGCGATGGCCTGGCGGAGCCGCCCGCGCTCGTGAGCGTCGCCGACCTCGCCCGGGGGCATCGCGAGCGGCTCGAGCCCCCGCGCCGCGAGCGCCGGGCCCAGGTCGCCGCCGAGCGCGCTCGGGTGCCAGGCGACCAGCCGCCGCGCCTCGCGCTCGCGCGCGATCCCGGCGACGACACGTGGGACGTCCTCCAGGGACGCGGCCCGGTAGAGGACGCCGCCGACGCGCTCGAACTCGCGGCGAAAACGCTCGAGGGCGCCGGGCCAGTGTTCGGCGAGCTGCCGCCGGAGAGTCTCGGCGACGGCGCGCGGATCAGAGGGCCGTGGCGCCGGTGACGCCGGAAACAGGCCGCCCGTCTTCAGCATCTCGGCGCGGATCCGCGAGAGGAACTCCTCCCGCGTCGTCACGACCCGCGCTCCATGCCGTCCCAGCGCTCCCGGAACGTGCGCGGCGCGACCGCCGGGAGATCGCGGGTGCGCGTCCAGTCGCCGAAGAAAAACGGGAGATGGCGAATCACGCCGGCGCGCGCGAACGGCCGCTGGAGCAAGCGCGCGATCGGCCCGCTCCACCGGTAGAGGTGCCTGCTCAGGAGCAGCGTTGCGAGCGCCCGGAACACGACGCGCTCCGTCCAGGGCGCGATCTTCTTCTCGTCCACCTCGCGGCGCAGCTCGATCAGCATCCGTGGAATGTCGATGCGCACCGGGCAGGCGTCGACGCACGCCCCGCAGAGCGAGGAGGCGTGGGCGAGGTCCTTCACCGACTCCGGGCCGTTCAGCATCGCGGTCAGGAGAATCCCGATCGGCCCGGGGTACGTGTAGCCGTAGGCGTGGCCGCCGATCTGCCGATACACCGGGCAGACGTTCAGGCAGGCGCCGCAGCGCAGGCAGGAGAGCGATTCCCGCAACGGGCCGGCGAGCTGCCGGATCCGGCCGTTGTCGAGCAGGACGAGGTGGAACTCCTCCGGCCCCTCGAGCTCCCCCGCCCGACGCGGCCCTTGGACGAGCGTCGTGTAGACGGAGAACTTCTGGCCGGTCGCGCTCTTGGCGAGGATCGCGAGGAACACCATGAGGTCGGTCATGGAGGGCACGATCTTCTCGACCCCCATGACCGCCACGTGCACGCGCGGCAGCGCGGTGACCATGCGGCCGTTGCCCTCGTTGGTCACGAGCACCACGGTGCCCGTGTCGGCGACCGCGAAGTTGGCGCCCGTGATCCCGAGGTCGGCCGTGAGGAACTTCTCCCGCAGCTCGACGCGCGCGATCCGCGTCAGCACCTCGGGGTCGGCGGCGACCTCCCGCTTGAGCTCCTTGGCGAAGAGGTCGGCGACCTGCTCCTTCGTCTTGTGGATGGCCGGCGCGATGATGTGCGACGGCCGCTCGTGGGCGAGCTGGATGATGTACTCGCCCAGATCCGTCTCGACCGGCGTCACGCCGGCAGCCTCGAGCGCCTCGTTCAGGTGAATCTCCTCGCTCGCCATCGACTTCGACTTCACCGCCATGCGGGCGCCGGTGCGGCGCGCGATGTCGAGGACGACCGCGCGAGCCTCCTCGGGCGTCGTCGCGTAATGGACGCGGCCCCCGCGGCGCTCGATGTTGTCGATGAGCTGTTCGAGATAGCGGTCGAGGCTCTGGAGCGTCGCCTCCTTGATCTCGCGTGCCTGGTCGCGAAGCGTCTCGCCATCGGGGAATTCCTCGAACGCCTCGCGGCGGAGGCCGATGAACTTGGTCGTCGCGATCGTCAGCGCCTCCTGGAGCTGCGCGTCCTTCATCGCGCTGCCGGCGCGCCGGCGGAACGGGACGGAGAGGTCGCCCTCGCTCACGTCCGGCTCCCGTCGAGGAGCTCGGCCAGGTGCAGCGTCCGCACGGGCGAGCGGCGGCGACTGAGCCCCCCGCCCATCTGCATGAGGCACCCCGCGTCGCACGCGACGAGGCACGACGCGCCGGTCGCCGCGACGTTTTCGAGCTTCTTGTCGAGGATTCCCGACGACACCTCCGGGAGCCGCACGGCGAACGAGCCGCCGAAGCCACAGCACTCGTCCGCCCCCGGCAGCTCCACGAACTCCGCGCCCTTGAGGCGCCTGAGGATCGTCCGCGGGCTCTCGGACTCGTGGAGCCCGCGGAGGAGATGGCAGGAGTCGTGATAGGTCACGCGCCCGCCGACGGCGCTCTGGAACTCGGTCGTGCCGAGCACGCGGACCAGGAACTGCGACAGCTCGTAGGTCCGGCCGGCGAGCCGCGCCGCGGCCTCACGGAGCGCGGACGCGCGCAGGAGCCCGGGGTACTCGTGCTTGACCATCCACGCGCACGAGCCCGACGGCACCACGACGTGCTCCGACTCCTTGAAGATCTCCACGGTGCGCGCGGCCACCCGCGCCGCGTGGGCCTGGTAGCCGGAGTTGAAGAGCGGGAGGCCGCAGCACGTCTGGCCGCGCGGGAAATCCACCGCGACGCCGAGCCGACGCAGGAGCCGGACCATGCTCACGCCGACCTCGGGGAAGAGCATGTCGCCGAGGCAGGTCACCATGAGCGACGCGCGGACCGGCGCGGTCATGGCCTCACGCGTGAGGGGGCGGCGGCGTGACGACGACGAGCACGAGGAGGGGCGCCGCGCCGTCGTTCACGAGGCCGTGCTCGACCCCGGCCTTCGCGACGACGGCCTCGCCCGCCTCCAGCGCCTGCTCCTCGCCGCCGACCCGGAAGCGGCCGCGGCCCTCGAGGACGTAGTAGATCTTGTCCTGGTCGTCGTGGGTGTGGGGCTTCTGGGCCTGGCCCGGGGCCACGCAGTAGAGGTCGAGCTGGGCGCGCTCTGTCGTGGCGAGCCCGATCTTCGCCAGCTTGTCCGGCTGGAACCTCACGTGGTCCTTAACCCGTATACGCATCCACGGCTCTCGCCAGCAACTCTACGGGATGGACGAGCGCCACGTCCAGGCCGCGCGCGCGACACCCCTGCGCGATCTGGAGGAGACAGCCGGGGTTCCCCGTGGCCACGACCCGGGCGCCCGACTCCTCGATGCGCCGCACCTTGAGGTCGAGCAGCGCGCGCGCCGTCGCGGGCTCGAGGAGATTGTAGACGCCCGCGCTGCCGCAACATAGGTCGCTCTCCACCAGCTCGACCAGCCGGAGGCCCGGAATGCGCCTGAGGAGCGCGCGCGGCTCCTGGCGCACGCGCTGGCCGTGGGCGAGGTGGCAGGCGTCGTGGTAGGTCACCGTCAGGTCGAGCGGCCCGAGCGGCAGCTCGGCGTCCACCAGGATCTCCGCCACGTCGCGCACCCGCGTCGCGAGCCCCGCGCCCCCGGTTACCCAGCGGCCGTACGCTTTCATCGTGGAGCCGCAACCCGCGGCGTTGGTGACGACGAAGTCGATGTCGTCGGGGAACGCGCTCATGAGCCGCCGCGCGCGCCCGCGCAGCGCGTCGGTCAGCCCGGCGTGGAGCTCGAGGGCGCCGCAGCACCCCTGAGCGCGCGGGACGACCACGTCCCAGCCGGCGAGCGAGAGGAGGCGCGCCGTGTCGCGATTGACGCCAGGATAAAAGTGACGCTGGACGCAGCCGGTCAGGAGCCCCACGCGGCCGCGCGCTCGGCCCCGCGCCGGGATCAGTAGGGGAAGCGGCTCGGCCCGCGGGATCCGGGCCAGGAGGGCGTCCATCGCCGCCAGGCGCGGAAAGAGCCGCAGCAGGCCGCTGGTCCTCACCAGGCGTTGGAGCCCGGAGCTCCGGTAGAGACGGAGCGCGTGGAGCGCGGCACCCATCCGCTCGGGGCGCGGGAAGACCGCGAGGATGAACGCTTCGAAGAGCCGCCGTTTCGGCGGCGGGCCGTGGCGCCGGAGCTGGGCGCGCGTCGCCTCGAGGAGCGAGCCGAACGGGACGCCCGAGGGGCACGCGGTCTCGCAGGCGCGACAGCCGAGACAGAGGTCCATGTGCCGCGCAAAGGTGGCGCTGAGCCGCACGCGCCCCTCGGCCGCGGCGCGCATGAGGTAGAGCCGGCCGCGGGGCGAGTCCATTTCCTCGCCCAGCACGCGGTAGGTCGGGCACTGCGGCAGACAAATACCGCAGTGGACGCATTTTCTCAGGTCGTCGAGGTCGGGGATGTCGGCACCGCTGAACGCGCCGAGCGTGACGCCGGCCGGCGCCGGCATCAGAGCCCACCAACGAAGCGGCCGGGGTTCAGCACGCGCCTGGCGTCGAACTCGTCCTTGAGCCCGCGCATGAGGGCCCACCGGCCCGCGTCCACGGGCCCCCACGGGTCCACCGCGGCGCGCAGCGCCGCCGGAGCGCGCCGGATGACGACGCCGCCGCCGATCGGCGCGACGAAGGCGCGGAGCCGCGCGACGATCGTCCCCACGGCCGCGACGTCGTCGCCGGGCAGCCAGGCGCGCAGGCTCCCGAGCGGGCAGCACCCCGTGACCGTCGCCCGTCCGCCCGCGAGAGCGGCCGCGACGGCGCGTTCGATCTCCGTGGCCGTCGTGGCAAGCTCGGTCGCCAGCGTTCCCACCTGGAGGAGCACGCCGCCGTCCGGCGCCATCGCTCGCTCGTATGCCGCCCAGAACCCGTCGGCGAGCCGGGTGAGCGCGCCGCCCGCAGCCCGGGCGAGCAACGCGACCGTCTCGCCCTGCGCACGCACGGCGGCCTCCGCCGTGGCGATCGAGACCGCGATTCCCGCCGCCGCCGGCCCGGCCCCGCACGCTTCGAGCGCGGCGCCGTTCAGAAGCTCGACGCGGCTCGGCTGCACGCTCGAGTCGAGGAGACGCGCGACGAACGCCTGCGCCGCCGCGAGCTCGCGGAAGCTCGCGAGCCACGCAGCCTCGGCGTCGGGCATCGGATGAAGCCTCAGCGTCAACTCGCCGAGCACGCCCAGCGTCCCGAGCGCGCCCACCAGCAGCTTGGGCACGTCGTAGCCGCTCACCGACTTCACCACCTTCGCGCCTCCCCAGGTCACGACGCCATCCGCCTGGACGAAGCGGACGCCCAGCAGGAGGTCGCGCAGCGTCCCGTAGCGCGCGCGCAGCGGCCCGCTCGCGTTCGTCGCGGCCAGCCCGCCCAGTGTCCGTCGCGCGGCGCCGGGCGGGTCGAGCGGGAGGAGCTGGCCGTGCGGGGCTAGGCGCGCGGCGAGAGCGCCGGCGGTCACGCCCGCCTGCACGCTGATCGTGAGATCGTCGGGGTTGTATTCGAGCACCTGGTCGAGGCCGCGGAGGTCCAGCACGACGTCCACGCGCGCCGGCGGCGCGCCGAGCTCGAGCGCCGAGCCGGAGCCCCGCGGGACCACGGCGAGGCCCGCGTCCCACGCGAGCGCCAGGACCCGGCCCACCTGCTCGAGCGCGGCCGGGCGGACGACCCAGCGGGGCGCGAGCCCGTCGATGGCGAAGCGCGCGCGGGCGCCGCCGTCCTCCTGCACGCCCTCGTGGCCGACGATCGACGCGAGCGCGCTCGCGATGGAACCGGCGACGACGCTCACGCTAGACCCACGTGCCTTCGGGCAGCCGCGGCCGGGCTGGACGGAACCCCTCCCCGCACGCGGGATGCGACGGCAGGAGCTTGCCCGGATTCATGATCCGGTCGGGGTCAAAGATGCCCCTCAAGCGGTACATGAAGTTGAGGTCCGCATCCGCGTACTGGAGCGGGAGGTTCTTGGCCTTGTCTAGCCCCACGCCGTGCTCGCCGGTGACGGTTCCGCCCATCGCGATGCACGCGCGGAGGAGCTCCTCGTTCGCCGCCTTGGCGCGCGCGAGCTCGTCCGGGTTTCGGTCGTCGTAGAGGATCAGCGGATGGAGGTTGCCGTCGCCCGCGTGGAAAACGTTGGCGATCTGCACGTCGTGCCGCTCGGCGATGGCGAGCACCTCGCGCATGATCAGCGGGAGCTTCGAGCGCGGCACGACGGCGTCCTGGAGCAGGTAGGCCGGCGCGAGCCGCCCGACGGCGCCGGCCGCCTCCTTCCGCCCCTTCCAGAGGAGCGCGCGCTCCTGATCATCCCGCGCGACGCGCACGTCGAGAGCACCACGCTCCCGGCAGATCTGGGCCGCGCGCTCGCCCTGCGCCTCGACCTCGGCGCGGGGCCCGTCGAGCTCGATCAGGAGCACGGCGGCGGCGCCCTTCGGGTACCCGGCGCCGATCCCCGCCTCGATCGCCTGGATCATCAGCTCGTCGAGCATCTCGAGCGCCGCGGGGATGATGCCGGCCGCGATGATCGCCGAGACGGCCTCGGAGGCGCTCTCCATCGACGGGAAGGTGGCGAGGATCGTCTTCACCGCCTCGGGCACGTGGAGGAGCCGCACGGTGACGGCGGTGACGAGGCCGAACGTCCCCTCGGAACCCACCGCCACGCCCGTGAGGTCGTACCCCGCGCGGTCGACGACCTTGCCGCCGAGCCTCACGAGCTCGCCGCTGCCGGTCACGATCTCGAGTCCGAGGACGTGGTTGGTCGTGATCCCGTACTTGAGGCAATGGGGCCCGCCCGCGTTGGTGGCCACGTTGCCGCCGATCGACGAGACCATCTGGCTCGAGGGGTCCGGCGCGAAAAACCAGCCGCGGTCCTCCACCGCGCGCGTGAGCCGCAGGTTGATCAGCCCGGGCTGGACCGTCGCGCAGCGGTTCGGCAGGTCGATCTCGAGGATCTGGTCCATCCGGTTCAGGCCGATCATCACGCCGCCGGCCGGCGCCATCGCGCCGCCGATGAGCCCGGTGCCCGAGCCGCGCGGCACGATCGGCACGCGCTCGCGGCGGCAGAGCCGCACGACCGCCTGCACCTGCTCGGTCGTCAGCGGCAGCGCCACGGCGTCGGGCGCGCCCTTGTAGAAGGTGTGCATGTCGCACTCGTAGACGAGCCGGCCCTCGCGCGACAGGACGAGGCCGTCGGGGCCGAGGATCTGCTGGAGCGCGCCGACGAGGCCGGGGCTCAGAGGCATGACTGGCCCCCCGGCCGGATCAGGAGATCTTCCAGGTGTCTCCGGAGGTCAGGAGCTTGGCGATGTCGCCCGGGCCGCGGTCGGCGATCGCCTTCCGCTCTTGCTCGTGCAGGATCTCCTCGTAGACCGGCGCATCGACGGCCGCGAGTACGCCGACCGGGATGGGGAAGTCCGGCGCGAAGAGATCCGCGAGGAGCTTTGCGGCGTACAGGTTCTTCTCGTCGTGGATCCAGAGCGCACTCTCGGGCACGTCCTTGGCCTCCACCACCTTCGGCACGACGCCGTCCATGATGACGGCCTTCCGCGCGTCGGCCGGTCCGAAGAGCACGGGCTTGCCGTGCTCGAGTCGGAGCTCGTACTGGAGCTTCGACTCCTTGTCGTAGATGACGTTCCACGTGAGGTGGTTGTAGACGTTGCAGTTCTGGAGGATCTCGATGAACCCGGTGCCGTGGTGGTGCGCGGCGCGCCGGAGCATCTCGTCCATGTGGGGGATGTTGCGGTCCACCGTCCGCGCGACGAAGGTCGCCCCGCACCCGAGCGCGAAGGCGAGCGGGTTCACGGGCCGGTCAGCCGAGCCCACCGGCGTGGACTTCGTGACCTTCCCGAGCTCGCTGGTCGGCGAGTACTGGCCCTTCGTGAGGCCGTAGATCCGGTTGTTGAACAGGAGGATCGTCAGGTTCACGTTGCGGCGGAGCAGGTGGAGCAGGTGGTTGCCGCCGATCGAGAGCCCGTCCCCGTCGCCCGTCACCACGAAGACCTTGAGGTCCG
>JBGPIS010000080.1:0-8486 GCA_041484965.1 Methylomirabilia bacterium | reverse complement strand
CGGCCAGGCGCGAGGCGGTCGGGAGGCCCTCGCCGTCCCAGCCGCGGATCGCGTAGTACTCGTCGAGCATCGCGCGGAGCTCGTCGGGCGGGCAGCAGGCACCGGCCGACGGCCCCTCGGGGATGGGCTCGTGCATCACCTTCCACGGCAGCACGTCCTGGGCGCGCCGCGCGCCCTCGCGCACGTTGAAGAGACGCTCGAGATTGATGATGCGCTCGCCGACGCGCTCGAGCTCCTCGAGCGTCATGTCCCAGCCGGTGACGGCGCGCACCATCCGCGCGTACGGCTCGTCGAGGAACAGGCCGAAGCCGCGCTCGGCGGTGAAGCGGCAGAGCACGAGCGAGTCGCCGACGGCGGTGAAGTGCTGGCTCCGCACGGCAAACGCGGGCTTGTCCTTGGTGCTCCGACGATCGAAGCCCTGAGCGTACTGCGGAGTCGGACGCGTGTCGTGGTGGCTCCCGCCGCGCGTCGCGGTGGCGTAGCCGATCGAGAGGCCCTTGAGGGCGCGCGCCGAATGGGCGGGCAACTCGAGGCGCTTCACCGCGTAGACGAGCTTGGTGCCCTCGGGATGCACCGACTCGGCGAGGCGCCATGCGCCCTCGGCGAGGCGCGCGCCGAAGCCCTCGCGGCGCGCCGTCATCTCGACGAGCGTCAGCATGCCCCGCCAGTTCCCCCAGCCGAAGTCCACTCCGAGGTCGGCCGTCGTGAGCCAGCCACGCTCGAGCGCCTCGCAGACGAACGCCAGCGTCACGCCGAGCGAGATCGTGTCCATGCCGAGCAGGTCGCAGAGGTCGTTGGCGAGGATGAGCGCCTCGGGGTTCGCGATGCCGAGCATGGGGCCGAGTGCGAAGACCGTCTCGTACTCGGGCATCTTCGCCCGCGTGCCGGCGAACTCGCCTGCGCCGATCGCATACTGCTTGCCGCAGGCGACCGGGCACTTGAGGCAGGTGGTGTCGCGGTCGTGGTAGTGGGCCTTCATCTCCTCGCCGCCCACCGTCCGCGCCTCGGCGAAGACCTCCGACTTGAGATTAAAGCTGCCGAGCGCGCCGAGCGCGTTGATGGGACCCACGAGGAACGGCGTGCCGTAGGTCGAGAGCGCCTGCGTGCCTTTCTTCAGCGGCTCGCGCGTCTCGTCCACGAGCGCCCGGAGCGCCGCCGGGTCAGCGATCTCGGTCTTGCGCGCCCCGCGGACCGCGACGGCCTTGAGATTCTTCGACCCGAGCACGGCGCCGATACCGCCGCGCCCCGACACGCCCTCGCGGTTCTTCCAGTAGTGCGCCATCGCGGCGAAGCGCACGCGCCGCTCGCCCGCGGGGCCGATGGCGATCGCGTCGGTCTCCGCGCCTTCGGCGGCGACGAGCGCGTGCACGGCGTCGCGCGTCGACGTGCCCCAGAGCTCGCGCGCCGGCTTCACCTGGGCGCCCGTCTCCGTCACCAAGAGGTAGGACGGCGCGGCGCAGCGGCCCGTGATCACGACGGCGTCGAAGCCGGTGCGCTTGAGCGTCGCCGGGAAGCGGCCGCCGAAGGTCGAGTCGAAGAACAGCTCGGTCAGCGGCGACCTGGACGCGACGCACGCGCGGCTGTTGCCCGGCACCGTGGTGTCGGTGATCGGCCCCACGCTGAAGACGACCGCGTTCGCGGGCGCGAACGGGTCGGTGCCCGCGGGAACGTGGTCGTAGAGCAGGCGCGCCGCAAGCCCGTTGCCGCCGAGCAGCGCGCGCGCCATGCGCTCGTCGAGCGCCGCCACGCGCGAGGCGCCCGTGGTGACGTCCACGAACAGGATCCGGCCGCCGTAGCCCTTCATCGCCCCGTCTCCCGGAGTCCCTTGCGCGCGGCCTCGGCGAGGTCGGCGGGCACGCCCGGCTGGTCGAGGAGCTTTTTGTACACGATAGCCGCGGCGTCCGCCTGCTTCACCGCCAGGAAGCTCGCCGCGGCGCCGAGGAGCGCCTTCCGGCCGAGAGGCGACTCCGGCGCCACGTACGCCGCGGTCATGTAGTACTCGGCGGCGCCCAGTGGATCCCCTTCGCCCTGCCAGGCCTCCGCGACGCCGAACGCCGCTTCGGCGGCGGTCGCGGCGTCGGCGCTCCGGAGCGGCTCGGCCAGCAGGGTGCGCGCGTCGCCCCAGCGCTTGTCCTGCAAGAGCAGCCGCGCGTTGCCGAGAACCGCACGCGGCGTCCACTCGGGCCCGCGGCCGTCCCGCGCCGCGCGCGTGTACGCCTCGAGCGCCCCGGCGCGGTCGCCCGCCGCCTCGCGGGCGCGCGCCAGCACGAGCCACGCGCGCGTGAGCTTCGCGTCTGCCGGCGCCGCCGCGACGAGCTTCTCGAGCTCTTGCCGCGCGACGTCCGCCCGACCGGTCTCCACCTGTGCTTCGGCGAGCGTGAGCCGCGCCGGTTCGACGAACGGGCTCGCCGGATACCGCTGCTGGAGCTCGGTGTACGCCTCGTACGCAACCGGCCACGCCTGGGCCGCCGCGGCGCCGGCGCCGACGCGCTCGAACGCGTCGTCCGCGGCGGCGTCGCCCGGGAAGTCGGTGGCGAGCCGCTTCGCGCGGTCGAGCGCGGCCGGCCAGTCCTTCTCCTCGGCGGCGAGGCCGGCGAGCACGTAGAGGAGGCGCGGCGCCCCGCGCCCGGCCGGCGCGGCGCCGAGCTCGACGAGCGCCGGCTTCTTGAAGTCGGCGTGGGCGCCCTGCTGATAGGCGACGACGGCCAAGCCGTACTCGGCGACGGCCGCGATGGCCGCCGTCCCGTTGTCGCGCGCGTCGGCGAGGAGGCCCTTGGCGGGCTCCCATTGCCCCTGCGCCAGCTGCACGGTGCCGAGCCCGAGCGTCGCGAGCGCGCCCGTGCCCTCTTGCCGGGCGAGTGTGAACGACTTGCCCGCATCCGCCGGCTTCCCGGCGGCGAGCAGCGCGACGGCGAGCGCCGTGTGCGCCCGGCCGAGCAGCGGCGGGAACGGCGCGCGCCGGATCCAGTCGCCGAGCTCGAGCTCCGCGCCGGCGGCCTCGCCCGTCTTGACCATGAGGATGGCGCGGTTGAGCTTCGCGAAGTCCATCCGGGGTCGCGCCGCGTGCTCGGTGACGATGCGGTCGAGGAGCTGGCGCGCCGCCGGCCACTCGCTCGGCGTCTTGAGCATGAGCTCGGACGCGAGGAGCAGCGCGTCCGGCGTGTGCAAGTTATCCGGGTAGAGCCGGGCGAATTCGAGGAACTCGCGGCGCGCGTCGTCCCCGCGGTCCTGGCGGAGCGCGCTCCACGCGACGCCGAGCCGCGCCGCGGGCGCCGCCTGCGGATGGCCCGGCAGCTCGACGAGCACGCGGCGGAACGCCGCGCTCGCCGCCGCCTGGTCGCCGGCGTGATAGGCGGCCTCGCCCTGGAGCAGAAGCACCGCCCCGCGGGCGTCCGGCGAGGACGCAGACGCGACGAGCGGGGCGAGGTCTCTCGCGGCTTGGGCGAACTCGCGCAGCTCGACGTTGGTCTGGGCGAGGCGGAAGGCGGCGAACCAACCGGAGGCGCTCCCGGGGGCCGCGCGCCCGGCGAGGTCGTACTGCGTCCGCGCGTCGTCAAGGCCGCCCTGCGCGCGGCTGGCCTCCCCCTGGAGGAGCAGCGCGTAGGCGCGCGCCGCGGGCGTCAGGTTGGCGGCGAGCAATTCCTGGATGATCCCCTGCGCCTCGGCCGCGTGGCCGCCCTGGATCAGCGTCCTGGCGAAGCGAACGAAGAGCGGCTGGACCAGCGGCGAACGCCGCGTCTCCAAGTCGCGCGCGGCGGCCCGCGCGGCCTCGCTGTCGGACGGCAGCAGCGCGAGCGCGAGCCCCGCCTCGGCCCAGTCGCGCTCTGAGCCGGTCCTGGGCGCCGCCGCCGGCGACGCGGGGGTGAGGAAGGCGCGGAACGCGTCGGCGCTCTCCTTGAACCGTCCGGCCTGGAGACCCCACCAGCCGAGGCGCAGCCAGCCCTGATCGAGCAGCGGGTGGGCGCCGCCCTGGACGAACTGCGTCAGCTCGGTCGCGGCGCGATCAGCGTCGCCGACGCGCCCGAGCGCCTCGCCGAGCCAGAACGTCACGTCGCGCGCGAGCGCCGGCGGCAGGGTCTGCGCTCGCATCGCCTCCCACGCGGCGACGGCCGCCTCGTGCCGGCCAAGCGCGTAGCTCGCGAGCCCGAGGCCGTGACGCGCCCACGGCTCCATCGAGGTGGGCAGCGCGCCCGGCACCAGAAGCTGGGCGAACGTGTCGCGCGCGCGCAGGGCGCTGCCGAGCCGGAGCCCGGTCCAGGCGCCGCCGTGCGTGGCCCATACGCCGAACCCCCCGTCCTTCGGCGACGCCTGCACGACCTGCAGGAAGAGCCGGTCGGCCCGCTCCACGCGCCCGAGGACGTAGTCGGTCTCGGCCAACCAGTAACGCGCCTCGAGCAGGAGCTCGCGCTCGCTGCCGTCGCGCACCGCCTGCTCGAGCGCCTTCGCCGCATCCTCGTACTCGGCCTTCGCGAAGCGCGCGCGCCCGCACTCGAGCGCCTTGGACGCGACGCCGAAGAACGCGCCGACGCACGGCAGCGCGCCCGGCGGCGCGACCGCCGCGGTGGGCTTGTCGGCCGTGGGCGCGGCGACGGCGGCCGGCGGAAACGGCGGCAGATCGTTCGGCGGCGCGGGCCACGGTGGCGCCGCCGCGTCGGCCGGGGGCTTCTCCCCGGGCGCCTCGGCGAACGGCATGAGGCGCGCGAGATCCGGCGGCGGCGGTGTCAGCGGCAGGAGCGTCTGGCCCCCCGCGCCTGCGGGGGCCGCCGCGACGGCGCCGAGGAGGACGAGCGCGAGCATCGCGCGCATCAGCCGCCGCTCTTCTGACCCGCCGGCGGCGCGTCGGGCCGGTTCAGCCGGCTGCGGATCGCGGAGGCGCGGTCGCGCGCCCAGTCGCGCAACGTCGCGTCGGGGCTCTTCGCGGCGACCGTTTCGTACGCCGCGAGCGCGGCGCGCGCGTCTTTGAGCTCCTCGCGCGAGAGGCCGAGACCGGCGAGGGCACGGTAACGCGTGCCGGCCTCCACGTTCTTGACGTTGCCGACCGCCTCGAAGGCCTTCGCCGCGGTGCTGAACTGCCCGAGCTTGATCTCCGACTCGCCCCGCAGGAGGAGCGCCTCCGCCCGCAGCCCCTCCTCGTCGCCCTGCGCCGCCACCTGCGCCTGGGCCGCGGCTTCCTTCCAGTCCTTCCGCTTGAACGCAGTGTTGGCGAGGTCGAGCGCCGCGCGGAAGGCGAGCGCATGGCTTGGAAACTCCTTGCGCAGCCGCTTCCACGCCGCCTCCTGGTCGCGCGAGCGCCCGAGCCGGCCCGCGATGGACCCGGCGTCGTAGAGCGCCTCGGCGGTGGGCGGCGTCTGCGCGATGAGCGCCTTGTAGGTCTCCTGGAGCTCGGTCCGGTCGCCGTAGCGCGCGAGCGTCTCGGTGATCATCCGGCGCGCCGCGGGCGCGAGGTCGTGATTCGGCGCCGCGGCGACGAACGCGCGCAGGTCTTCGATCCCAGCCTTCCTGTCGCCCGACTGGACGCGCGCCCAGCCGAGCAGGTACCGCGCGTCGGGCACGAGCTTGTGGCCCGCGTACTTCGCCGGGAACGCGGTAAGCAGCGGCAGCGCGTCGTTGAAGCGCTTGAGCTCGACGAGCGTGCGCGCCAGATAGAAGGTCGCCGCGGGCGCCAGCGCTCCCTCGGGCCACGTCGCGAGGATCTCGCGGAACCCGCTGACCGCCGACTCGGGCCGCCGGAGCTCGAGCTCGGTGAGACCGAGCCCGAGGAACGCGTCGGGCGCGCTCGGCGACGCGGCGTCCTTGCGCACGACCGTCTCGTACGCGGTGCGCGCCTCGGCGAAGCGGCGGAGGCGGAAGAGCGCCTCGCCCTCCCAGAACTTGGCCTCGAGGGGTGCGGCGGGCGGCGGGAACTTCTCGAGCCGCCGGAACGCCTCGAGCGCCGACTCGGCGTCGCCGAGGGCCAAGCGCGCGCGGCCGAGGAGCAGGAGCGCGGCCGGCAGCTTCGGGTCGTTCGGGTACGCGGCGACGAGCCGCTCGAGCGCCCGGCGCGAGAGCCCGTGGAGGCCGTCCGCGAAGGCGCGCTCGCCGACGAGCCGCAGCCGGTCGGGCTCCTCGAGCGCCCGGGCCGGGGGAGTCGAGAAGGCGATCGCGAGGAGGACGAGCACCGCAGAGAGAGTCGGCCGCAGGCGCGTCATGATGCCTGATTATCGTAGCACGGCTGTGGTACGGTCAGGACGTGGGGCTCTGCGTTTTCGACCTGGATCACACCCTTATCCGCACGCCGCTCGACCTCGCGGCGATGGCGGCCGACATGCGCGCGCTGATCGAGCGGGCGCGCGGCCCCCTGCCGCCGCGCCCGGAGCGCTGGCGTGTAGGCGAGCTCGTCGCGTGGGCGAAAGAGCACGCGCCCGCGCTCGAGCCCGCGGTGTGGGAGGTGGCGCTCGACCACGAGCGGTGCGCGATGGACGCCGCCGGGCTCGAGCCGGGGGCGCTGGAGGCGGTGATCGGCGCGCGCCGCGGCGGCTTCCGGACGGCGCTCTGGACCAACAACGCGCGCGCGATCACGGCGCCCGCGCTCGAGCGCCTCGGGCTCGCGGCCCTCCTCGACCTCGTGGTGACGCGTGACGACATGAGCGCGCTCAAGCCGGACCCCGACGGCTGGCGTGTCATCGCCGCGTTCTTCCGCCCCACGCGCAGCGCCGTGGTCGTCGGCGACTCCTGGGTGGACGGGCTCGCCGCAGCCGCCGCGGGCGTGCCCTTCGTCGCCTACCGGGCGCGCGAGGCGGACCTCGCGCGCCGGGGCGTGCGCCCGGTGGCGTACTTGGCCGAGCTCGCCGAGCTGCCCGCGTGGCTCGCGGCGCATTTCACCGGGCGCGGGGCGGCGTGACGGACCTCTTCGGCGAGCCGGCCCGAGCGCCCGCGGCGCCGCCGACGACGCCGCTCGCCGACCGCATGCGGCCGGGTGCGCTCGACGAGGTGCTGGGGCAGGACCACCTCCTGGGTGGGGGCAAGGTCCTGCGCGTCGCGCTCGAGCGCGGCGAGCTCCACTCGATGATCCTCTGGGGCCCGCCCGGCTCCGGCAAAACGACGCTCGCCTCGCTCATGGTCCACGTGACCGGCGCCCGCTTCGTCGCCTTCTCCGCGGTGCTCTCGGGCGTGAAGGAGATCCGCGAGGTCGTCGCCGAGGCCGAGCGCGAGCGCGCCCGCCACGGCCGGCGCACCATCCTGTTCGTGGACGAGATCCACCGGTTCAACCGGGCCCAGCAGGACGCCTTCCTGCCGCACGTCGAGAAGGGCACGGTGACCCTCATCGGGGCGACGACGGAGAACCCCTCGTTCGAGGTGAACTCGGCGCTCCTCTCGCGCTGCCGCGTCTACGTCCTGCACGGGCTCGCCGACGCCGACCTCGGCGCGATCATGCGCCGGGCCCTGGGCGACGCTGAGCGCGGGCTCGGCGCCCTCAAACCCGATGTCGATGACGCGGCGCTCGCCCTCATTGCGCGGCTCGCCGACGGCGACGCGCGCTCGGCGCTCAACATCCTGGAGCTCGCGGTGCTGCTGTCGCCGGACGGGCGCGGCCGGCGGCACGTCACGGAGGCGTCGATCCTCGAGGCGGCCCAGCGGAAGACGCTCCTCCACGACAAGTCGGGCGAGGCGCACTACAACCTCATCTCGGCTCTGCACAAATCGCTCCGCGACTCCGACCCGGACGCCGCGCTCTACTGGCTGGCCCGCATGCTCGAGGCGGGCGAGGATCGGCTCTACATCGCGCGGCGGCTCGTCCGGTTCGCCTCCGAGGACGTGGGCAACGCCGACCCCGCCGCGCTCACCTTTACGCTCGGGGCCAAGGAAGCGTATGATTTCCTCGGTGACCCGGAAGGCGAGCTCGCCCTCGCACAGGCCACGCTCTACTTGGCAATGGCGCCCAAGTCGAACGCCGTCTACGTCGCCCTCGGCGAGGCGCAGGCCGACGTGCGCGAGCGCCCGGCGGAACCGGTGCCGCTCCACATCCGGAACGCGCCCACCCAGCTCATGAGAGACCTTGGCTACGGCAAGGGCTACCGGTACGCGCACGACGCGCCCGACGCGCGCGTGGACCAGGACGATCTGCCCGAGACGCTGCGCGGCCGGCAGTACTACCGGCCGACCGATCGGGGGCTCGAGGCCGAGCTGGGCCGCCGGCTCGGGGAATGGCGGCACTGGCGCGCCGAGCGCCGTCGGGAGCGGCCGTAGGCCATGTGGACCCCGAACAAGCCCTCGCACTGGCTCCTACTGGTCCTGGTCGTGCTGTTTCTCGTCACCTACTTCGGCCTGCTCACGTGGGGGCGGGTCCATGACGCGCTCGAGGCGCTCGCCGGGAATCCGGCCGGCGCCCAGGTGTTCCACGCCAAGGTGGACCGCGCCGACGCCATCTTCATGGTCTTCATGTTCCTCATGCTCACGCCGCTGGCAGTCGTCGCGGCGGTCGGGCTCATCGCGTTCGCCGGCGCGGT
>JBGPIS010000079.1:0-8519 GCA_041484965.1 Methylomirabilia bacterium | reverse complement strand
GCCGTCCTGCGGCTTGCGCCGCTCGGCGATGTCGAGCAGCGCCATGATCTTGATCCGCGCCACGATCGCGCGGCGGTACGCGCCCGGGATCTTCTGGTACTCGGAGCAGCTGCCGTCCACGCGGTACCGGATCACCGTGTCCTTCTGGACGCCGTAAGGCTCGATGTGGATGTCCGACGCCCGCGCCTTGTAGGCATCCTGGATGATCTGGTTGGCGAGCCGGATGACGGCGCTGTCGTTCTCGTCCAGCTCGCTCCCGCTCATCTCGATTTCCGGCGTATCCTCGGCCTTCAGCGTGTCGAGGATGTTGCCGATCGAGTCCTTCGACGCGCCTTCGCCGCTGGCGCCGAGGTAAAGAGCGATGTCCCTTCGCAGGCCGACGGCCCACTTGACCTTCCGGTTCTTCAACGCCTGGCTCACGCTGTCCACCCGCTGCAAATCTTGCGGATTGTCGATGAGGACCACGATGCCGTCGTCCTCGCGACGGAGTGGCAGCCAGAAGTTGCGCTTGAGGTACTCGAGCTTCAGGTCCTTCATGAGGTCGGGCGGCGGGATGACCTTCTCGTCGAACTCGACGAAGGGACAACGGTAGAACTGGCTCAGCGAGATACCCATTTCGGCCTTCGGGACCTTGTACTGCTCGATCAGGATCGACTCGACGTCGATCTGGCGGCGGCGCGACTCGGCGATGGCGGAGCTGAGCTCCTCCTGGGTGATCCGGTGCTGGGCCAGGAGGTAGTCGAACTTCGTCTTCGGCCGGCTCTGGAGGAGCTGGTTCTGATTGTTGAAGGCGATGCCAAGCGTCTTGGCGATGCGCGCGACGCCCGCCTCGTCATCCCGCGTGAACCTGGATCCCTTCTTCTTGTTGAGGAGCTGGATGACGCCGATGGCCTTTCCATCGTGGAGGACGGGCATGGCCAAGATCTGATGGGTTCGAAAGCCGGTCTTCTTGTCCCACGAGCTGTCGAAGCCAAGCGCCGGCGAGATCTTGGCGATCTCGGCCTTGTCATACGCGTCCACGATGTTGACGATCTTGCCCGTCGCGGCCACGAAGCCGGCGATGCTCCGCTCGCTGAGCGGGAGCCGGATCTCCTTGACAGTGTCGATCGCGAGGAACTTCGAGTAGATCTCCTTCCTGTCCTGGTCGACCGCGTAGAGGGTCATCCGCTCTGCGTCGATCAGGCCGAGGATCTCCCCCTGGAGCTCGATGAAGAGCGAATCGAGGCTCTTGGCGGCGTGGATGCGGTCCACGAGATGGACGAGCCGCTGCTCGTACGCCAGCCGTTCCTGCAGGATGAGAACCGACTCTTGCTGGGTCACGACCCTCCCCGACGCTGTCGAAAGCGATGCTGTCGAAACCTACGATAGTATAACAGATTCCTTGGGTTCGGCAGCAGCCCCGGGCCGGGATCCTCAGGGGCGCCGGCTCAGCGCCCGAGGGCCGCCAGGATCTCCTCCACGCGGGTGAATTTGACCCGGGGCCGCCCTTGGGCGCGCCCCTGCGCCACCTCGAGCTCGTTCAGCTTGAGCCAGTCTGCATAGGACACGCAGTTCGGCGTGCGCTGGCGCACTAGCGCCTCGGCGGCGGCGGCGGCGGGCTGGGCCGGCTGGAGCACGGCCCCCTGCCCGAGGTCCTCGAACATGCACTGGACCGTCTCGGCCGCGTCGGGCTTGTTGGTCCCGATGACACCCGACGGCCCGCGCTTGATCCAGCCGGCGGTGTACTCGCCGACGACCGGCTGCTTGGTGTCGGGATCGAGCACCCGGCCCTTGTCGTTGAGAATGACGCCCCAGCTCTCGTTGAAGGGCACGCCCGGCAGCGGCACGCCGCGGTAGCCGACGGAGCGGAAGACGAGGCCGACGGGGAGCTCCTCGACCTGGCTCGTGGCCCGCGGTTGCAGCGCGCCCGTCGGCGTCGCGTAGAGCTCGTTCCGCACGAGGCGGAGCTTCGTCACCCGGCTCGCGGCATCGCCGATCAGCTCGACCGGCGACACCAGGAAGCGCACGACCAGCGTGCGGGGCTTCCCGGTCGGCTTCGCGAGCGCGTAGCCCTGGAGGATCTCGATCTTCTTCAGCGTGGCGCGGTCCTGGCTCTTCTCGAGCGCGGCGCGGCTCAGCGGGTCGAGCTCGACCTCCGCTGGGCGCACCTCGATGTCGGCGCCCGCCAGCTCGCCCAGCTCCTTGATCTCCGGATTTGTGAACGCGGCCTGGGCGGGCCCCCGGCGGCCGAGCAGGTAGACTTCCCGGATGCGGCTCCGCGACAGGACCTCGAGCGCGTGGTCGGCGATGTCGGTCGTCAGAAGCTCCTCGCGGGTCCGGCAGAGGATGCGCGCGACGTCCACGGCGACGTTGCCCACGCCCACCACCGCGGCCCGCTCCACCGACAGGTCGAACTCCGAGTCGCGATAGTCGGGGTGGCCGTTGTACCAGGCGACGAACTCCGTCGCCGGATGGCTCCCCTGCAGATCCTCGCCGGGAATCCCCATGCGCCGGTCGGTCTGGGCGCCCGTGCAGTAGAGGATCTGGTGGTAGTGGGCGCGCAGGTCGGCGAGCGTCACGTCCTTGCCGAACTCCACACCGCCGTAGAAACGGAAGCGCGGGTTCGCGGCGACCTTGTCGAACACCGCCGTCACCGACTTGATCTTCTGGTGGTCGGGCGCGACGCCCAGGCGCACGAGCCCGTACGGCGTCGGCAGGCGGTCGTACACGTCGACCTCGACGACGACGCCCTCGCGGCGGAGCAGGGCGTCGGCCGCGTAGTAGCCGGTGGGCCCGGCCCCGATGATCGCGACGCGGAGTGGGCGGGCCTCCGTGCCGGGCTCGGCCATCAGCCGCTCCGGTTCGGCTCGTCCGAGAGCAGCTGCGCCTGGAACGTGTCCGCCTCGCCCTGGTAGCGATCGCGCTGCGCCTTGAGCACGTCGCCGATCGAGATGATGCCGACGAGGCGCCCCTTGTCCACGACCGGCAGGTGGCGGATCCGCTTCTCGGTCATCGTGTAGGCGACGGTCGTGAGATCGTCGTGCGGCTCGCCGGTGATCACGTTGCGGCTCATGAGGTCCCCCACGCGGCGGCCGAAGACGGCCTCGTTTCGCGCCGCCTCGCGCACGATGTCGCGCTCAGAGAGGATACCCACGGGCCGGCCCGTCTCGTCCGCGACGATGACCGCGCCGATGTTGTGCCGCGCGAGCGCCGCCAGCGCCTCGCGGATGGACTGCTCGGGACGGACCGTGACCGCCGTGTCGCCCTTGGTCGCCAGGATGCTCGCGATGTCCATCTGACTGCTCCTTCCTAAAACACCGGGGTTTCGACGTACCTACCCCACACTTGGCGCAGCCGGCCCACGATCTCGCCCATCGAGGCGCGCGCCTTCACCAGCTCGATCGTCGCCGGCATGAGGTTGACCGCCGGATCGGCCGCCGCGCGGGCCAACCGGTCGAGCAGCGCGGCCACGTGGGCGTCGTCGCGTCGCGCCCGCGTCTCACGGAGCCGCGCGATCTGCCGCGCCTCGACCTCGGGTGGCACCCGATGAACCTCGACGGCCCCGGGCTCGGGCGCCTCGACGAACTTGTTCACGCCGACGACCGGCTGCTCGCCCGAGGCCTTGCGCCGCGCGTGCTCGTACGCTGAGTCCGCAATCTCGCGCTGGAAGTACCCCGACTCGATCGCCTTCACCGTCCCGCCCAGCGCGTCCACTTTCTGGAGGATGCCGTACACCTCGGCCTCGATCCGGTTCGTGAGCGCCTCCACATAGTACGACCCCCCGAGCGGATCCACCACACTCGCCACGCGCGTCTCGTCGGCGATGATCTGCTGGGTTCGCAGTGCGATTTTCATGGCCGACTCGGAGGGGATCGCGTAGGCCTCGTCGAGCCCGTTGGTGTGGAGCGACTGCGCGCCGCCGAGCACGGCCGAGAGCGCCTGGAGCGCCGTGCGCACGATGTTGTTCATGGGCTGCGCCTTGGTCAGCGTGAGCGCCGCGGTCTGGCAGTGGAAGCGGAGGCGCATGGACTCCGCCTTTGCCGCGCCGAACCGCTCCTTCATGAGCTTCGCCCAGACGCGCCGCGCGGCGCGAAACTTCGCCACTTCCTCGAAGAAGTCCGCCTGCGCGACGAAGTAGAACGCCAGGCGCGGCGCGAACCGGTCCACCGGAACGCCGGCGCGCGTCACCTCCTCGACGTAGGCGATCGCGTTGGCCATCGTGAACGCCACCTCCTGCACCGAGGTCGCGCCGGCCTCCGAGATGTGGTAGCCGCTGATGTTGATCGGGTTGTAGCGCGCCATACGCTCGGCACAGTAGACGATCATGTCGCGCACGAGCCGGAGCGACGGCCGGATCGGGAAGATCCACTCCTTCTGGGCGACGTACTCCTTGAGGATGTCGGTCTGGCAGGTGCCCGAGAGCCTGTTCAGGTCGCAGCCCCGCGACTCCGCCAACGCCACGTACATGGCGAGGAGGATCCAGGCCGTGGGGTTGATGGTCATCGAGACGGAGGTCCGCTCGAGGTCGATCCCCTCGAAGAGGGCCTCGACGTCGTCGAGCGTGTCCACCGCGACACCCTCGCGCCCGACTTCACCCAGCGAGCGCGGGTCGTCGGAGTCGTAGCCCATGAGCGTCGGCAGGTCGAAATCCACCGAGAGCCCGGTCTGGCCCTGCTCGATCAGGTACCGGAAGCGCCGGTTCGTGTCGCTCCCGGTGCCGAACCCGGCGATCTGGCGCATGGTCCAGAGCCGCCCGCGGTACATCGTCGGATAGGGTCCGCGGGTGAACGGGTAGCGCCCCGGCAGGCCGATGTCGTCGAAGCTCGTGTCGGCGATGTCCGCGGGCGTGTAGACCCGCTGGACCGGGAGCCCCGAGGCGGTGCGGTACTCCGCGCGGGACTCGGGCTGCCGCAGGAGAAACTCCCCGAGCTCGTTTGCCTCCCACTCGCGCTGCAACGCCTTGATCCGCTCGATCGCCTTCGGGTCAAACATCGCGAATCCTTTCTCCGAGTCGTGAGAGGAGCCGACGCGCGCAGGCGTGGGGCGCCAGCTCACGGCGGGCCACGCGCTCGACGTCCGCGTCGAGCGCCGCAGGCTCCCGGAGACCGCCCGCGACGAGCTCCTCGGCGATCTTCAGCACGCGGGCGGCCACCATGCGCCGCCAGCGCCGGTCGAGCGCGCCGCTGGTCCTGAGCCAGGCCATGTGACCGTCGAGCGCGTCGGCGATGGGCTCGATCCCCTCCTCGCGCGTCGCCGAGGCGCTCAGGACCGGGGGGATCCACTGAGTCACCGTCGGGGGGGCCGCAGCACCCGGGCTCGAGCCGTCGGCCGCAGGCAGGAGCGTCAGCATCGCGCGCAGCTCGGCGAGCGTGCGGTCGGCGCCCTCGCGGTCGGCCTTGTTGACGACGTGCAGGTCGGCGATCTCGAGGAGCCCGGCCTTGAGCGCCTGGACGTCGTCGCCGAGGCCCGGGACGGAGACCACGAGGACCGTGTGGGCGAGCCGCATCACGTCGACCTCGTCCTGCCCGACACCGACCGTCTCGACGATGACGAGGCTCCGCCCCGACGCGTCCATGAGATCCACGCCGTCCGAGGCGGCGCGGCAGAGGCCGCCGAGCGCGCCGCGCGTCGCCATGGAGCGGATGAACACGCCGGGGTCGAGGGCCAGGTCGTTCATCCGGATCCGGTCGCCGAGGATCGCACCGCCCGAGAAGGGCGACGACGGGTCCACCGCAAGGATTCCGACCGCGCGTCCCCGCGCGCGCGTCACGCGCGCGAGCGCCCGCACCAGCGTGCTCTTGCCGCTCCCCGGCGCGCCGGTGATCCCGACGACGTGCGCGCGGCCCGCGCGCGGGTAGACGCGCGCGGCGAGCGCCTCGGCGCGCGCGCCCCCGGCCTCGATCCACGTGAGCCCGCGCGCGAGGGCGCGCGGCGAGCCCGCGAGCAGCTCGCGCGCCAGCGCCTCGACGTCAGCGGTCGTGGTCGAGCTCACGTCGCACCGCCGTCACGCGCGCGCCGGTAGAGATCGCGGTCGTCGACGACCCGGCGCGCCTTGAACTCGGTGCGCGGCAACGTGCCCGCCGGCAGCAGCTCGACGGCGGTGCGCACGCCGAGCCGCGCGCGGAGCCGCTCCCCCATCGGTGCGTGGAGCGCCGGGCGACGGTCGGCTCCCTCGTGGCTCGGCGCGTACTCGGCCTGGACGAGCAGCTCGTCCATCGCCTCGCGGCGCGAGACGATCACGCGGAACTCGCCCCCGAAGCCCTCGATGCCGCGTAGGACGTCTTCGATGGCGCTCGGGTAGATGTTCTCGCCGCGCACGATGAACATGTCGTCGATCCGGCCGTAGAGGCCCGCGGGCAGCCGCGGGTATGTCCGCCCGCAGGGGCACGGCTCGTCGGTCCACCGTGCGAGGTCGCCGGACACGAGGCGGATCATCGGCTGCGAGGTGCGCTCGAGGTGCGTGTAGACGGGGGTGCCCTCGGCGCCGAACGGGACGGGCGCGAATGTTCCAGGGGCGCACACCTGCGTGTAGACCAGGTCCTGCCAGAGGTGCATGCCCGTCCGGTGTCGGCACTCGGCATTGGCCATCCACGGCGTCATCTCCGCCATGCTCCCCGTGTCGATGCACGCGCCGCCGAACGTCTCCTCGATCAGTCGCTTCGTCGCCGGGATGCCGGCGCCGGGCTCCCCCGAAAAGACGAGCGTGCGGAAGCCGAACGCCTTCGGGTCGATCCCTTCGCGCCGCGCCGTCTCGGCGAAGTGCAGCGCGTACGAGGGCGTCCCGTAGAACGCCGTCGGGCGGAGCTCACGCGCCCACTGGACCGCCATGAGCGTCTGGCCCGCGGCGCCGGCGCCGAACGGAAAGACCGTCGCGCCGAGCCGCTCGGCCCCCTTCAGGGCACCCCAGGATCCCATGTACAGGCTGAAGAACGAGCAGATGAGCATCCGGTCGTCTGCGCGGATGCCCGCGCCCCACAGCACCCGCGCGTGCGCCTCGCCGATCCGCTCCCAGTCGTCGCGGCCGATGCCGAACACCGTCGGGCGCCCGGTCGTGCCGCTGGTGCCGTGGATCCGCGCGACCTCGTCCGGCTCGACGCACAGGTACTCGCCGTACGGCGGCGCCGCCGCCTGCGAGGCGCGCAGCTCCGCCTTCTGGACGACCGGGAAGCGCGCCAGGTCGTCGAGGCTCTCCAGCGAGGCCGGCGAGACGCCCGCGGCCTCCCACTTCCGCCGGTAGAACGGGCTCCGCCCCCACGCCCACTCGACCTGCCGCCGGAGCTTCGCGAGGATCAACTGGTCGCGCGCGTGCGGCTCCATGCGCTCGATCTCGGGAAGCCAGTGCCCCGCTCCTGGGTCCGGGCGGTAGTTCCGGTCGTAGCGGGGCGGCCACACGCTGAGGTCGATGGCGGTCATCGCCCGCGGTCCCCGCGTCCGCTCAGCGCGGCTGCCGCGCGGCGACGAGCTCGCGGACGCGGCGGGCGATCGCCTCCGGCGGCGTGTCCTGGAGGAGCACGTCGGCGACGCCCATGGCTCGGAGCGCCGGCACGTCCTCGTCGGGAACCACTCCGCCGACCACGAGAAGCATGTCGCCGGCGTCGGCCGCGCGCAGCAGCTCGACGACGCGGGGAACGAGCGTCATGTGCGCGCCCGAAAGCAGGCTGATGCCGAGGACGTCGACGTCTTCCTGGACGGCGGCCGTCACGACTTCGTCGGGCGTGCGGTGGAGCCCCGTGTAGACGACGTCCATGCCGGCGTCGCGCAGGCAGCGCGCCACAACCTTCGCGCCGCGGTCGTGGCCGTCGAGTCCGACCTTGGCGATGAGGACGCGGATGGGCGGCATGCCGTCTTTGATACAGGAATCCGGGTCCGGGATCAAGGACGCGCGGCGCGCCGCTGGTTGCCGCCCGTCAGCGCGAGCACGTGCAGGAGCAGTGGCCGCTCCAGCAGCACGAGCGCCTCGTGGTGCACGCGGCCGGGACGTGCGGCCAGCAGCCAGCCGACCAGAACCGGCACGGCCGCGCTCAGGGGACGCGCGACCAGACGCAGCTCGGCCGCCCCCTGCGCCTGGTCGCGCGTCTCGTCGCGGTCGATGACCTCCTCCGTCGGCCCGAGACACGGGCTCGAGCCTGTGCCCGACAACAACATGGCGCCCGCGTTCGGGCGCCATTGTCCGAAACGGCGGCGGCACCGCCGCCCCCCACACGCAGTTTGAGCAAGCGCCGTGCCGCTGGCGTTCGCAATCCACCGTCGACCGTGACGGACGCTTAGGGGCGGGGCACGCCGCGCGGCGCTGCCGACGAGGAAGGCACCGCGGCGCGACTGCTCATTCGGAAGGCACGCGACGCGAAGGGCGGCTAGAAGCTCCACTCGCTGAAGAGCTTTTGCTTGAAGGCCGCGATCTCTTCCACGGGCGCGCCGGGCTCGTGCCTCGCCGACAGCTCGATCACCTTCTGGTCGAGGCGCGTCACCCGCGCCACGAGCACCTCGGCGATCGTCGCGATCAGCTTGTAGGCGGCGATGGACTCGCTCGCGATCAGCCG
>JBGPIS010000078.1:0-8582 GCA_041484965.1 Methylomirabilia bacterium | reverse complement strand
CTTCCCCGACGTGCGAACGCCCGCGCTCTTTGCCCACGGCTCGGCCGACCCCTTCGGCACGCGCGACGAGCTGGACGCGGCGCGCGCGCGGATGCCCGGGCGGACGGCGCGGCTCGCGATCGAGGGCGCCGGGCACGACCTCGGGCGCGGCGGCGCGCCCGCTGTGGCGGCGACGATCGCGGCGGCGTTCCTCGACTTCGTCGGGGACCCTGGGTGATGACCCACGAACGCGGAGCCGCGCGCTCGAGCACGCGCTGGGACAGCGACGCAATCGTGTCCCCCGCCACGGCGGTGGCTCAGGGCTGTGCCTCGGAGAGCGAGGCCACCGCGCGCACCATCGTCTCGTCGATCTCCGGCGCACGCGCGACGAACCCGCGCATGAGCGCGCTGTCGCAGAGATTGTTGATCTCCCGTGGCGTGCCGCGGGTCACCGCGAAGACAAGCTTGAGGGCCTCGGCGGTGAAGATCGGCGCGACGCGGCCCACGACGGCCAGGCGGTGCGCGACGTACCTCGCGGTGAACGCCTCGTCCAGCGGAGTGAGGTGGGCCCGCACGGCGACGCGCTGATCGAGGATCTTCACCTCCCGCACCTTCTCGGTGAGCTCGGGAGCACCGACCATGACGATCGTCAACGCGCTTCGAGAATCGCTCCGCGGGCTCAGGAGGAGGCCGATCTGCTCGAGCCACCGATCCCCCTGGACGAGGTGCGTGTCATCAGCGACGATCACGGTGTCACGACGTCTCCAGAAGTTCCGCTCGAGGGCGTCGTTGAGCAGCGGCACGAGGTCGACGCGCCGGCGGTCCTGCGTCGGCATGCCGAGCTGGCGGAGGATGTCGCGGAGCAGGTCGGTCGGCGTCCCGCTCGGGCCGTTGAGGACGACGACCTGATAGCTTTTGGAGTCGAGCCGGGCGCGCAGCGCGCGCACGAGCGTGGTCTTGCCGCAGCCGGGCTCGCCGGTGAGCAGAGCGCACCCGCGGCGCTGGTGCACGGCGTACGTGAGCTGCAGGAGCGCGTCCTCGTTGTTGGGGGCCAGGAAGAGGAAGCGTGGATCCGACGAGCTCCCGAATGGCGCCTCGGTCACCTCCCAGTAGGCCTCCAGCGACGTCGGCGCGGACGGCTCCACCCGCGCCTCGCTGGCGGACAGGCTCACGGCCGTCGGCGCCGCCGGGGGCCGCGAACGCTCGGGGGGGGCGGGCGCCACCGCCGGAGCCGGCTCGCGCCTCGTGGGCGCTGTGGCGCTCGCTGGTGGGGCCTCGGCGCGGGCGAGCATCTTCTCGAGGTGGGCCGACTCGTTCCACTGGGCCTCGATCTTCCTCGCGAGGCGCTCGACGGCCAGCGCGAGCGGGCGGACCAGGCCGCCGCGGCTCGTGGCGGGCGGACGCGCCGTGCGGTCGCCGGCCATGAGCCGACGCAGCGCTGCGGTCATGGCGGCGATCGGTCGCATCACGAGACGATCCGCGGTGACGCCGGCGGTCACCAGCATGAGGAGCGCGAGGATGCCGAGCCCCACAACGTGCGCGCTCAGAAGCCGTTGCGAGTCGTGAAGGATCGCCTGCCGCGGGATCGCCACGACGACGCTCGCGTCGCCTAGGCGGGCGACGTCGCGCAGGAGCGGAGCCACGGCGAACAGGCTCGTCCGGCCGTCGAGGCCCGTCCCCTCGGCGGTCCCCGCCCAGCCGCCCACGAGGAGATCCCGCAGCGGCTCAGCCAGGGTCTCGCCCACCCAGAGCTCCGGTTCGGGATGGTGCGCGAGAACCATGCCGCTGCGTTCGACGATGAAGAACGTTGCGCCCTCGGCGAGCGGCGTCTCGACCATGGTGCGGGTCAGCCGGGTGAGATCGAGCGCGAGCACCACCACAGCTTGGACGCTCCCCGCATCGTCCACCGCCGGCGCCGTGAGCGTGAGGCTGGCCCGGCGACTCGCGGTGTCGAGCGTCAGCTGGCCGAGCGTCGTGTTCCCGGTCTCGACGGCGCGGCGGACGTCGGCGGGGTTCACGAGGTTGATCGACGCGGGCGATCGGCCCGCGCAGAACACCTCGCCCGTGCTCGGTCGGGTCGCAAGGAGGTCGAGGTACATGGGAAAAGCGCGCAGGACGCTCTCGAAGAGGATGTGGCAGCGGTCCGCGTCGCGCGCCTGGACTTCCCGTCGCTGCGCCAGGCCGACGGCAAGCTGCAGCGCGGTCTCGATGAGTCGCTCCTGCTCACGCGCGACGGACAGCGCCGCCTGGGACGCGTTGCGATACGCCGCTGTTTCCGCGACCTCTCGCGCTCTCTGCCACACGAAGACCGTGGACGTGGCCAGTGCCGCGACCGTGAGAAGGCCGGCGAGCACCGGAGCTCGCCAAGACCTGGGAGGTGGGGACGCTTGATACCCCATGCGAAGCGAGCCTAGCATGGCCCTCCGCGGAGGCTGACAATCCGGATCGCGCCGTTCAGTCGTGAGCGCGCCCGTGGGGCTTCGGTCGCGTCCGGCCCCAGCATCTTGTGGGGGAGCCAACGCGGGTCGGCGCGCTCAGGCAGGGCCGGAGCCGAGGGCGGTCTGCTCGTGGCGGACGATTGGTGGGCGGCGCAGGGCTCGAACCTGCGACCTCAGCCTTGTAAATCCGGTCAGGGCAATGATGACCGTATGAGCCCAAGATGTTCCATGAATGTGTTTCTTGTGGAGAGGTGTTGGCACCTGTCGGCGGTGGTTCCTGCAACCGGTAAGTCTGCGGAGGGGACCGATGCGGAGCGGGCGATCACCAGGATCGCCCGAGCCACGCCGCTCGGGCGACGGTCACGCGGCGCCGAGCAAGGAAGATTCTCGAGACCGGCCGGTTAGGACTGCGACCAGCGGCCCTTGATCATGATGACGCCCTGCGGCGTGCCCGGCGGCTGGCTCGTGTTGAACAGCGTGTCGTAGCTCCAGTTCCGGATGGGCGGCACGAAGTAGTTGCCGCTATACACCCCCGTCGCCTGCGCGCTGTGCCAGAGCGAGACGATCGAGCCCGAGTAGGTGAAGGTCGGGCCGCCGCTCCAGTCCTCGAGGAAGCGAATCGAGTTCTCGAACCCCCCGTTGGACGTGGTCATGTTCGATTCCACCGCCGGCCCCAGCGCGAACGCCGCGTTCACCGTCGTGTCCTTCGCCTTCCTGTTGGACGTGGCCTGGTTCCCCTTGTTGTCAGAGTCGTTGCCGTTAGGGTCTTCGTTGCCGTCATAAACTTCATCGCCTTTCCAGTTTTTCGACAAGACGGTGATGGCGTCCCCCATGATCGCCGCCGGGACTTTTTGTTTCGTGTTGTAGTCCCCCATCACGTACACCGGGTTCTCCGACACCACCGTCAAGCCCTGGCTCGGCAGCTGCTTGCCGTTCACCAGCCGCACCGCCGGGTTCGTGGCCAGGTTCGTCCCCGCCACGTACACGACGCCGTTGGCCGGGAACGTCCCCGCGTTCCGCAAGACTTTGATGTCCAGCTCCGCGACTGTCATCGTCTTGAGTTCGCGCGGGTCGTAGAAGGTCGTCGTCGTCGTGAGCGCGCCCGCCGGCAGGGAGACCGAGTTCCCGTTCTGGTCCGTGGCCACCCCGTCGATGATCCGGAGCCCCGCCTTCGAGTACATCTTCGCGGAGGCGAGCGCGGCGGAATCTCCCGCCTTCGGCCGCTCGATCATCTGGTGGGCCACCACGTCGGGGCTCGACGGGTTCTGGAAGAGCTCCGGAATCGGCGGCGTGATCTCTCCCGCCCCCATCGCGCTGTCCCTCACCGTGCCCCCGAAAGTCGAGGTCGCCTGCGCCGCCCAATCTTGGGGGGTCGCCCACGGGCTGCTGAACCCCGGCTGGTACTGCGAGTCGTAGTTCAGGTCCTGGTACGTGCCGCCCGAGTCCTTGACTTGTGGAGTAGTGCCAAAGTAACCCGCTGGGTCGCGCAGGAGCCGCCGGTAGATCGACCCCACCGTCGTGATGTACGAGTCGAACTTCAGCGTGTTCCCGGGCCGAATGCGGATGTTGCTGTTCGCGTGCACCCGCCCGTTGAACGTCATGGCCGGCGCAGGCGAGATGTCGAGGTCCACCCCCTTGCCGTAGAACACGCCGAACTGGAAGAGCGGTATCCCCGTGTACTGGAAGATCTGATTGAGGTCGGCCCGCGTGCCGGCCTGCCCGTTCACCTGCGCCCGGATCTGGTACGCGGTCACGTTGCCGAAGAGCCCCTGGTACGGCCCGCTCGCGAACGTCGTCTGGAAGACCGGCGCCGGCGAGTTGATCGAGTACACGCCGAAGTTGAGCCCGGGGTTCGTGAGGGTCGGCGCGGCGATCCCGTCGAGATTGCTCTGCGTCGGCGAGGGCGTCGTCGCGAGCAGGGTCCGGAGCCCGACGACGCCGGACTCGAGGGCGGCCTCGGCCGCGTAGAAGTCCCTCGTGTAGTCCCGCCAGTTGCTCGAGATGGAGACTTCCGTCATCCCCAGCCCGACCAGCGTCAGGCCGAACGCCGTGAGGACCATCAGGGCCAGCAGCGCCATCACCACTGCGGCGCCGCGCTCGGCGCTTGCGATCGATCGGGCCGTCCGAAGTCGGTTCATCGGGCTCCTCGCCGTCCTAGAGATAAAGCACCGCGCCGTGGGACTCGTCCCACCCTTCCGCGTCTCATTGACAGCAAGGCGTATGCCGCCACTCAACATGTTGATTTTCAAGGAGCCGCGAGGACGACAAAATCCGGATCGGGTAAGCTTCTGACCTCATTCGGCGACTCGCAGTGGTCAGTTTCTGCCAGCCCGGGTTCATACCTTCGCCTCGCGGCTCGCCATGGAGGGCGTCGATTTGCTCGCCATCAAGGCGTTGGGCGGGTGGAAGACGCTGAGCATGCTGCAGCGGTACGCGCATCTCTCGCCGGTCACCAGCGGAACGCCATCGAGCGGCCGGTGACGCGCCAGCGGATCACGGAGACGGCCCAGGCCGCCGGAACGGAGTAGCACCGTGATTAGCACCAGCCAGAACGAGCGGAATGACGAGTGCGCGGGAAGTGCTTGATTGGGAATGGAGCCGGCGGCGGGACTTGAACCCGCGACCTGCTGATTACGAATCAGCTGCTCTGCCACTGAGCTACACCGGCGCTAAAAGCTCACGCTAACATAACTCTCCAGCGTGAGCGAGTCTCGCCCGGCTGTCGCCGTGCTGCTCCCCGTGACTCTCCTCGGGTACGCCGTGTGGGCGCTCGGCCTCGCGCGCTGGTGGATCTCGGGGCTCGCGGCGCCCGTGATCGCGGTCCTCCTCTGGCGCCTCCACCCGCGCGCGCGATTCGCCGCGTACGTGTTCTTCTCGGTCGTCACCCTGCGTTCCGTCGTCGGGCGGCACTGGGCCGCTGCGCTCTTTGCCGTTGCCGCCTTGGCGCTCATGCAGACGTCCGGTGCGCGCCGCGCGTGGCCAAGGCTCCGTCCCGGCCGACCACGGACCGGGTCGTTCTGTTAGAATGGCGCGGCGATGAAGTTCCTCTGTCTCGACTGCGACCAGCCGATGAAGCTCCATTCCACGGAGGGCCCCGACGAGGGCTCGCTCGCCGTCACCTTCCGCTGCCCGGAGTGCGGCTTCCGCGTCGCGATGCTGACCAATCCGTTCGAGACGCAGATGGTGCGGAGCCTCGGCGTGAAGGTGGGCGGTTCCGCCACGCCCGCCGCGCCCTTCGAGCACCTCCGCAGCTCGATGGCCAACCCGCGCGCCGACGCCTTCGAGGGCGCCGCCGAAGGCGCGAGCGCCGCCGAGGGGCCGGGCTGCCCGTTCGCCGCGATGGTGAACGAGACCTCCGCGGCGGCGCCCGCGCGCGTCGCGTGGACCGCCGAGGCCGAGGCGCGCGTCGAGCGCATCCCCTCGTTCATCCGGGCGATGGCCCGGCGCGCGATCGAGCGCCTCGCCGAGGACAAGGGCTACGCCACCATCACCGAAGCCGTGATGGACGAGGCCCGCACCACCTTCGGCATGTAGCGCGAATGACGAAGGCGGACCTCGTGGCGCGCATGGCGGTGGCGGCCGGCTGGCCAAAGGCATCGACCGAGCGCGCGGTGCGCGCGATGCTCGCCGGCATCCGCGCCTCGCTCAAGCGGGGCGACTCCGTGACGCTCGTAGGCTTCGGGACGTTCTCCGTCGCGCGCCGCAAGCCGCGCACGATGAAGAACCCGCGCACGGGCCAGTCCGTCACCGTCGGTGGGCGCGTGCCCCGCTTCAAGCCGTCCAAGGAGCTGAAGCAAGCGGTCCGCTGATCGGCTTTTTCCTTGGTGGCGGCTTCGACCGCTGGCTAGAATGACCTCCAGTGCATCCGACGCGCCGCATCACCATCTCCGTGGCGCTCGCCACCCTGCTCGTTCCCTTCGCCGCCGCCGCGCAGAGCCCGCCGCCCGCGGTGAACGGCCGCGTGGTGACGTTGAGCGCGGAGGCCGCGCTCCTCGTCGACCCCGACGGGCGCACGCTCTACGCCAAGAACGCCGAGGACGAGCGCGCGCCGGCAAGCCTCGTCAAGCTCATGACGCTCTACCTCGCCTACGAGGACCTCGACCGCGGCAAGGTGAACCCCGAGGAGCGGGTCGAGATCAGCCACTACGCGGCGCTGACGCCCAAGTACCGGATGGGTCTGCGCGCGGGGGAGTCTGTCCCCGTGCACGTCCTCATGGAGGGCGTGGCGATCGCCTCCGCGAACGACGCGGCCACGGCGCTCGCCGAGCGCCTCGCCGGCGACGAGCCGAGGTTCGTTGAGCGGATGAACGCGCGGGCCCGCGAACTGGACCTCGCCGGGACGCGCTTCACCAACGCCCACGGGCTCCCCGACCCATTACAGCGGAGCAACGCGCGCGACCTCGCGAGGCTCACGGCGCGGCTCCTGAGCGACTACCCGGACTCACGGACGCTGCTGGGCGGCCAGACGTTCGTCTACAACGGGCGGGTCTACGCGCGGCACATCCCGCTCTTCAACGACCCGGGCGGCGTGCAGGCCCTCAAGACCGGCTTCACGCACGAGGCGGGCTACAACCTCGCGGTCTCGGCGTGGCGCGACGGCCATCAGTTCGTGATGATCGTCCTCGGCGCGCACACGCGGGCCCAGTCGTTCCTCGACGCGAAGAAGCTCCTCCGCTACGCCTTCGTGGAAGCCGGGCTCGAGCCGGCGCCCGACGAGCGGCTGCGCCCGGAGCCGCGGAAGCCCCTCCGCACGCGCCGCGCCACCGCCAACTGGTGACGCCGCTCCGCGGGTACGTCTTCGACGCCTACGGCACCCTCTTCGACGTCCACTCGGTCGTCGAGGCTGGGCGCGCGATCACGAGCGATCCCGTCGCGTTCTCGGCCGCGTGGCGCCAGAAACAGCTCGAGTACACGTGGCTCCGGGCGCTCATGGACCGCTACGAGGACTTCTGGGCGGTCACCGGGGCGGCCCTCCGCCACACGATCCGGCGGCTCCACCTCACGGCAAGTGCGGACGAACTGCGGCGGCTCATGGACGCGTACCTCTCGCTCGCGTGCTTTCCCGAGGTGGACGCGGCGCTCGCGCGCCTCGAGGGCCGCCCGCGCGCGATCCTGTCGAACGGCTCACCGAAGATGCTCGAGGCAGCCGTGCGCTCGAGCGGCCTCGGCCGCCATCTGCAGCACGTGATCTCCGTCGACACGGTCAGGACGTACAAGCCGTCGCCCCGGGTCTACGCGCTGGGGCCGCAGATCCTGACCATCCCCGCGCGCGAGCTCCTGTTCGTCTCGTCGAACGCCTGGGACGTGGCGGGCGCGAAGGCCGCCGGCTACCAGGTGGCGTGGTGCAACCGGGTCGGGGCGCCGGAGGAAGAGCTCGGCGTGCGGGCCGACGTCGTCGTCGAGAGGCTCGACCAGCTGCCGCTCTAGCGCGCCGAAAAAAAGGCGGCCCGCCGGAAGCGGGCCGCCCGAGACGGCTGGAAGGAGCCGCGCTCGCCTTACTTCTTGCCCAGCCTCTTCCGCTTGACGTAGGCCCAGATCTTCTTGGTCATCACGGAGGGCCCGATGGGCGCGCTTCCGAAGACGTGCTCCATCGTGTCCGTGCAGCCCTTGAAGCTGATCGCGTAGCCCCCGAACGCCTGCTTCCCCTTCGCCATGCGCTCCTCCTCCTCCTTGTGTTGGTCTGGCTCCGGCCCCTGACTTCCCGGGGGTATTACTACCACACGTACGAGGGGAGGGAAAGAAAAAATACCATCCCTTGGGGGTCACCGAGCGTCCGGAAAATACCCCGGCAGGGTATAGGGGCCGCCGCCGCGACGGGCCGCGCTCAGCGCTTGACGAACGCCGGCATCACGTCGCGCGCGAACCAGCGCAACTGCTCCTGGAACTCCCGCACCGGGAGCCCTTCCGCCCAGTGGATCATGAAGTCCTCGAGCCCGGGATACTTGGCCTCGATGGACTTGATGCCCTCCACGACGAGCGACGGCGGGCCGCAGAACCATGCCTTCTGCTGGATCCCGTCGGCGAGCGTCGGCACGCGCGCGGGCGCGCCCGGCGTCCCCCAGGTGCGGCCGTGCTCGTCCGCGTACCGCACGAAGCCGAACGGCGCAAACCACTTGTAGCGCTCGTCGTGCGACGGCTCGACCTTACGCTTGCCCTCCTCGGGCG
>JBGPIS010000077.1:0-8614 GCA_041484965.1 Methylomirabilia bacterium | reverse complement strand
GGTAGTCGCCGTCCCCGTACATCGCCTCCAGCGCCTTGGCGCGCTTGAAGTACAGGTGGAGGTCGTACTCCCACGTGAAGCCGATTCCGCCGTGCACCTGGATCGCCTCGCCGCAGACCCTCCGCGAGGCGTCGCCGACATAGGCCTTGGCGACCGACGCCGCGAGCTCCGCGTCCTCCGCGCCGGCATCGAGCGCCCACGCAGCGTAGTAGACGGCCGCGTGCGAGTTCTCGACCTCCAGGAGCATGTCGGCGCACTTGTGGCGGATCGCCTGGAAGGAGCCGATCGGCTGGCCGAACTGCTCGCGCACCTTCGCGTAGCCGACGGCCAGGTCGAGGCACCGCCGCGCGGCGCCGAGCATCTCCGCCGCCGCGCCCACCGCGCCGCGCCGGAGGAGGCCGGCGAGCAGCGGCGCGGCCTGGCCCGGCGCGCCGAGCACCGCGTCGGCCGCGACGGGGACACGGTCGAGCGTCACGTTCACGAGGCGGGTCGCCAGGTCCATCACCTGGGCGGGCTCGAGCGTGAGCCCCGCGACCGACGGGTCCACGAGGAAGAGCGTGAGCCCCTCGGGCGCCTTCGCGGGGACGAGGAGCACGTTCGCGACGTGGGCCCACGGGACGAACTGCTTTCGGCCGGTGAGCTGCCAGCCCTTCGCGGTCCTCGAAGCGCGCGTCTGGGCCGCCTCGGGATTCCAGTCGAGCTCGGCGTCGAGGAAGGCGATCGTCGCGCGCGCGTCGCCGGTCGCGACGGCGGCGAGCCAGCGCTTCTTCTGCGCGTCGCCGCCCGCGAGGGAGATCGCGCTCGCGGCGAGCATCGTGGGAAAGTACGGGCCGGGATACGCGGCGCGCCCCATCTCCTCGAGGAGGATCGACGTCTCGACCATGCCGAGGCCGCTCCCGCCGTCGGCTTCCGGCAGCGACAGGCCGAGCCAGCCGAGCTGGGCCATCTCCTTCCACATCGTGTCGCTCTCGCCGCGCGGGTCGTCCCAGAGCAGGCGCACGGTAGCGGGCTTCACGTGCTCGTCGAGGAACGCGCGGGCGGAATTCTTCAGGAGCTGCTGGTCGGAGCTGAACGAGAAGTCCATGGCGTCAGGCCTTCAGGCGGTCGGCGCGCACTTCTTTCGGCAGGCCGAGCACGCGCTCGCCGATGATGTTCTTCTGGATCTCCGACGACCCCGAGTAGATCGTGCCCGCGCGCGACCAGAGGAACGCGGTCGCCCAGGTCCCGGGCTCGCCCGAGGACGTGTCGACCTCCTCGAACTCTTCGCGCGCCGAGACGAGCTGGCCGTACGGCCCGAGGATCTCGAGCGCCGCCTCGTAGTAGCGCTTCTCGAACTCGGTGTACGAGAGCTTGGTGATGGACGACGCGGGACCCGGCGCGTCGCCCTTGTTCAGCGCCGAGAGCACGCGCAGTCCCGCATAGCGCTGGACCTCGAGCTCGGCGTAGATCTTTCCCATCTTGGCGCGGACGACGGGGTCCTCGATGAGCGGCTTGCCGCCGCGCTTGAGCTGCTTCGCGGCGCGCACGAGCTGGTTGAAGGCGACCGCGTAGCGCGTGACGCGCCCGAGCGAGTTGGCGCCGCGCTCGTACCCGAGCGTCGTCTGCGCGATCGCCCAGCCGCCGTTCAGGTTGCCGATGAGGTCGCGCGTCTCGGCGCGGGCGTTGGTCATGAAGACTTCGGAGAAGAGCGAGGAGCCGGTGATCTGCCTGAGCGGGCGCACCTCGACGCCGGGCTGGCGCATGTCGAGGAGGAAGCACGAGATGCCCTTGTGCTTGGCGACCTTCGAGTCGGTCCGGGCGAGCAGGATGCCCCAGTCGGCGAGCGCTCCGCTGGAGGTCCAGATCTTCTGGCCGTTGACGAGGAAGTGGTCGCCCTGGTCCTCCGCGCGCGTCTTGAGGCTCGCGAGGTCCGAGCCCGCGTTCGGCTCCGAGTAGAGCTGGCACCAGATCTCCTCGGCCGTGAGCATCTTCTTGAGGTAGCGCTGCTTCTGCCAGTCGGTGCCGTGGACGATGATCGTCGGGCCGATGAAGCCGATACCGAGGCCGTTGATGGGAAGCGGCGCACCGACCCGCGCCATCTCGTCCTGGACGATCGCCTGCTGCATCGGCGTGGCGCCCCAGCCCCCGTACTCCTTCGGCCAGAGCATGCCGACGTAGCCCGCCTCGTAGAGCTTCCGGTGCCACGCCTTGCGCTCGTCGAGCGTCTTGAGCTCGTCCTGCGGGACGCTGGCCTCGAGCCAGCGGCGGGTCGTGTCCCGGAACGCTCGATCCTCAGGCGAGTAATTCAGATCCATCGTCCGCCTCCTCGCGGGGGATGAGCGTTTCTAGCACGCCTGCCGGGGTGAATCAACGGGCGCGCCCGAGCGCTCGGGCGCCGGCAGGCGGTAGATCGCGGTGTGGAGCACGTGGGCGACGGGACGCGGCCGGTCGCCCGCGACGATCGCCAGGTCGAGCTCGACGAACTCGCGGCCCTTCTTCTCGAAGAGCGAGCGCACGCGTCCGCGCGCGGCGAGCGTCTCACCGACGCGCGCGCCGCCGAGGTGGCGGACCACGCTCCCCACGTAGATCCACGGTCCCATCCGCACGTTCCGCGAGAGCGCGCGGTTGGCCTGGTGGAGGAGGAACGCGGGATGCACCCACGCGTGGGCACCGCGGTAGAGCGGGAGCGCGTCGCTCATACCCTGGAGGTACTCGGCGGCGCGCCCCTCGTCGTAGGTCTCGACCGGCGTGCCGAGCGCCTCCTGCGCGCCGAGGTGCTCGCGCGTCGCCGCCGGGCGCTCGGCGGGCAGCGGCGCCGCGCGGTAGAGTGCCAGATTCAGCGGCGTCGGCGACCCCGCGGGGAGCGTCACCTGCATCGTCGCGCACTCGCCGCCCTCCGCCGTCCCAGCGACGACCGAAGCGGTCACGCCCTTGGCGTCGCGGCCCGTCACTGCGCCCGAGACCGCGACCTCCTCGCCGTCGAGCACGGGCTTCACGAACCGGACCGTCGCCGTGCCGCGCTCGAGCCACGCCGCCCCGAACGCCTCGACGAGCGGGTGGGTCATGTACGCGTACACGGTGACGCCGGGCACCAGGCCGCCGCGGAAGCCGTACTGCCGCGCCACGGCGTCGTCGTGGATCTTGTTCTCGGAGTCCTCCGAGGTGTTCCGCGCCTTGACGCGGTAGTCGGGCAGGCGCTCCACCGTCACGGAAGCGTCGAGACGAGCTTCCGGTACTCCGTCTCGGGGAACGCCTTCATCGTCACGGTCCGGACGTTGCCCGCGGCGGCAAGCGTGAGGACGAACTTGGCGACCGTCTCGTCGTTGGGCGCCTCGGCCACCGTGACGAGGTCGTAGGCGCCCATCGTCAGGTAGACCGCCTTCAGCTCGCCGCCCATGTCCTTGATGAGTTTCTTCGCGGCGTCCAGACGCTTCGGGCTGTCCTTGATGTTCCGGACGCCCTGATCGGTGTAGTTGATGAGGCTCACGTAGGTCGGCATGGAGGCCTCCTTCTCGATTCGCGGAGTCGCGCCGGGTGGCCAAGTATATAATCGAAGCCGGCCATGATGCGCGGACTCCTGATCGCCCTGCTCGTCGTCGTCCTGGTCGCCGCGGGGCTCGCCGGCTGGGCGGTCTCGATCAACAACCAGCTCGTCGTCCTCGAGCAGGGGGTCAACGAGAAGTGGGCGCAGGTGCAAAACGTCTACCAGCGCCGCGCCGACCTCGTCCCGAACCTCGTCGAGACGGTGAAGGGCTTCGCGGCGCAGGAGCGCACGGTCCTCGAGGAGGTCACGAAGGCGCGCGCGAGCGCCAGCTCCATCCAGCTCACCCCGCAGGCGCTCAATGATCCCAAGGCGCTCGAGCGGTTCCAGGCGGCGCAGAACCAGCTCTCGGGCGCGCTCTCCCGCCTCCTCGTCACGGTCGAGCGCTACCCGGACCTGAAATCGAACCAGAACTTCCTGGCGCTCCAGTCGCAGCTCGAGGGCACCGAGAACCGGATCGCGGTGGAGCGGCGGAAGTACAACGAGGCGGTGCGCGAGTACAACACGCGCGTGCGCCTCTTCCCCGGCTCCGTCGTCGCCGGATTCGCCGGCTACCAGCCGAAGGCCTTCTTCGAAGCGGCCCAGGACGCGCAGGCCGTGCCCAAAGTGAAGTTCTAGCCTGCTGCTCGCGCTTCTCCTTACCGCCGCCCTCGTTCTTCCCGGAGCTCCCACCGTGCGCGTGAACGACTACGCCGGCCTCCTCAAGGCCGACGAGCGCGCGCGACTCGAGGGAATGCTGGCCCAGCGCGAGCGTGCGACGGGCGCCCAGATGGCGATCGCCCTGTTCCCGTCACTCGAGGGCGAGGACCTCACCGACGTCGCCAACCGGCTCTTCCAGAAGTGGAAGCTCGGCCAGAAAGGCCTCGACAACGGTCTGCTCCTCGTCGTGTTCGTCCGGGACCGGAAGGTGCGCATCGAAGTCGGCTACGGCCTCGAGCCCGTCGTGACGGATGCCATCGCGAGTCAGGTCATCCGCCAGACGATCGCGCCGCGCTTCCGCGAGCGGCAGTACGCCGAGGGGCTCGCGATGGCCGTCGACGCCCTCTACGCGCGGATCGCGGCCCCGAACGCCGATCGCCTGCGGGGCGAGGCCGCCGCGTTCCGGGAGAGCCAGCGGCGCCACGAAGAATCCGCCAACCTCTACCTGTTCCTCTTTTTGGCGCTTTTCGGGGGGATTATCGCGAGCCTCGTCCGGGAGGTGTCGCGCCAGCGTCACGGGCTCACCGTGGGCCGCGGCGGTGTGGCGCGGACGAGCGGCGGCTGGGGCGGGTGGTACATCGGCGGCGGGGGCGGCGGATGGTCCGGCGGGGGCGGCGGCGGGTTCTCGGGCGGTGGCGGCGGGTCCGGCGGCGGCGGCGCGAGCGGGAGCTGGTGATGGCCGGTCATCCGAAATGGGCCGGGCGTTTCCTCTCCGAGGCAGACCTTGCCGCCATCATCGAGGCGATCGTGAAAGCCGAGGTGGGGACGTCGGCCGAGATCCGCGTCCACCTCGAGCGCCGCGTGCCGCGCCGGCTCTTCCGCCGGACGCCGGGCGTCCTGACGCGCGCGCGCCACGTCTTGCAGCACCTCGGCATGCACCGGGTCGCGGAGCGTCACGGCGTGCTGCTCTACTTCGCGGTCGAGGACCGGAAGCTCGCCATCGTGGGCGACGAGGGGATCCACGGCCGCGTCGGCGACAGCCACTGGCACGGCGTCCGCGACCGCATGGTGGAGAAGATCCGCGCGGGCGCGCCGCGCGAGGCGATCGTCGGGGCGATCGCGGAGACCGGCCGCGCGCTCGCCGCGCACTATCCCAGGGTGTAGGCTCGGGCCATGAAGTGGATGCTCGGAGCGCTGCTGGTCCTGCTGGCCCTGCCGGCGCCGGCTGCGGCGCAGGGCGCTCCGGCCCGCGCGCCCGGCGCGCTCCCGATCGAGATCAAGCGCGGCGAGGTCCCGCCCGAGTCGAAGCTTGGCCGGATCACCGTTCAGCCTCCGGCGCAGAGCGACGCCGCGGTGAGCGAGGCCGAGGGCGCCGCCGCCGCTCTCGAGCAGACGCAGCGCGACCGTCAGCTCATCAGGGACCAGACGCGGCAGCTCCCGCGGCGTCCGGATCTCGGCGCCGACGTGTCCGGCGGCATCCAGCAGCGCAACCTGCCGCGCTCGCTGGGACGTTAGGACCGCGCGACCAGGAACTCCTGGGCGGCGGCGAGCCCGGCGCCGAGCTTCACCGGGACGCCGAACTCCTTCAGCATCATCTCGACGCCCGCGAGGCCCCCGAGCAGCTCGAGCTCGTTGAGGCTTCCGAGATGGCCGATGCGGAACACCGTGCCCTTCACGGCGCCGAGCCCCACGCCGAGCGACAGCTCGAGCCGCGCGTAGGCGCGGCGGATGAGCTCGTCGGAGTCGAAGCCCGGCGGCAGGACGACCGCGGTCAGCGTGTTCGAGTATTCCGCGGGATTCTTGCAGAGGATCTCGAGCCCCAGCGCGCGCACCGCGCGGCGGCACGCCTCGGCCAGGCGCGCGTGGCGCGTGAAGACGTTCGGCAGGCCCTCTTCGTTCAGCATCGCGAGCGCTTCCGCCAGACCGAAGAGGAGCACGGTGGCGGGCGTGTACGGGTACTCGCCGCGGCGGTTCCGCTCGAGGACCGGCGTCCAGTCCCAGTAGGCGCGCGGGCAGCGCGCCTTCTCGCTCGCGCGCACCGCCTTCTCGCTGATCGCGAGGATCGCCATGCCGGGCGGCAGCATCAGCCCCTTCTGCGGGCCCGTGAGGGCCACGTCGACGCCCCACTCGTCCAGCCTGAAATCGATCGAGGCGAGCGACGACACGGTATCCACGAGGAGGAGCGCGCCATGCGTCGCGCGATTCATCGCGGCGCGGACCGCCGGAATGCTCGACGTGACGCCGGTCGACGTCTCGTTGTGGACGACGAGCACGGCCTTGTAGCTGTGAGCGGAGTCCGCGAGGAGGCGCCGCTCGACCTCCGCGGCGGGCGCGCCGGCGCCGTATGCCACCTCGATGCGCTCGACGTCGATCCCGTACGCCTCCGCGGTCTTCGCGAAGCCCGTGGAGAAGTGGCCGTTCACGACGGCCAGCACGCGGTCGCCGGGCGAGAGCGTGTTGACGATCGCCGCCTCCCAGGCGCCGGTACCGGAGCCCGGATAGAGGATCACGCGGCCGGTCTTCGTCTGGAAGACGCCCTTGAGCCCCTCGAGGCACGTCTCCACGAGCGCCGCGAACCTCGGCCCGCGGTGGTCGATGATCGGCTGCGACATGGCGCGGACGATCCGCTCGGGCACGAGCGTCGGGCCGGGGATCTGGAGGAACGTCCGCCCGGGCATGGGCAGAGTTTAGCATGCTAGAGTGAGCGCACCGTGACGCCGCGCGACGAGATTCCGACCCCGGCGCTGCTGCTCGACCTGAACCGTTTCGAGCGCAATCTCACTCGGATGGCCGAGCACGCGCGGCGCGCGGGCAGGAACATCCGGCCCCACGCGAAGACGCACCGCTGCCCGGAGATCGCGCAGCGCCAGGTGGCTGCGGGAGCGCTCGGCGTCGCCTGCGCCAAACTGGGCGAGGCGGAAGTGATGGCGCACGCGCGCGTGCGCGGGCTGTTGATCACGACGGAGGTCGTGGCGCCGGCCGGGCTCCGCCGGCTCACGACGCTCGTCCGCGAGGCGCCGGACACGCTGGTGGTCGTCGACAATGGCGAGAACGTCGCGGCGCTCGCGCGCGCGGCGGCCGCCGCCGGCGTGGTCGTGAACGTCCTCGTGGACGTGGACGTGGGTAACCGCCGGACGGGCATCGCTCCCGGCGCGCCGGCGCTCGGCCTGGCGCGCGCCGTGGCCGCGCAGCCCGCGCTTCGCTTGAGAGGTCTCCAGGGCTATGCGGGGCACTGCGCCCACGTCATCGGCTGGGAGAAGCGGCGCGCCGCCTCGCTCGCCGCGCTCGGGCCGCTCATGGAGACACGCGCGCTCCTCGAGCGCGCGGGGCTGCCCGTCGAGATCGTGGCGGGCGGCTCGACAGGAACGTACGACATCGACGTCGAGCTTCCCGGGCTGACCGAGCTGCAGTCGGGCTCCTACTGCGTGATGGACCTCGACTACCGGCGGATCGGCGGGCGGAGCGGCCCGCTGCTCACCGACTTCGAGCTGGCGCTGACCGTCGTCGCGACGGTCGTCAGCGTCACGCCGGGCGACCGCGCGATGGTGGACGCGGGGCTCAAGGCGTTCTCGACCGACAAGCCCTTCCCGCCCGAGGCGGTCGAGCGCCCGGGGATCGAGTACGGTTTCGCGGGCGACGAGCACGGCCGGCTCGCGATCACCGATCCGTCGCGCCCGCCGCGGCTTGGCGAGCGCATCGAGTTCTTCCCGCCCCACTGCGACCCGACGATCAATCTCTACGACCGGATCTACGCCGTGCGCGGCGCGCAGGTCGAGGCCGTGTGGGCGATCGCGGCGCGCGGCCGGTCCGACTAGCCCAGGAGCGGCAGCAGCTCGGGAAGCGCCGCCAGCCTGAAGTCAGCCTCGGAGAAGTCCTCGTGACGCGTCGCCGGGCAGGGGACCGCCGCGCACGCCATTCCGGCGGCCTTGGCGGCGAGCAGGCCGTTGCGCGAGTCCTCGACGACGAGGCAGTCGCGCGGCGGCAGGCCCAGACGCCGCGCCGTCTCGAGGAAGACGTCGGGCGCGGGCTTGCCGCGCCCCACCTCGAGCCCGGAGACGAGCGCCTCGAAGACCGGTACCAGCCCGAGCACGTCCACCGTTGCCTCGATCACCTCGAGTGCGGAGGAGGACGCAACGGCCAGGCGGTAGCCGAGGGCGTGGAGCCTCCGCGGCACGTCCGGGATCCCGGGCATCACCACCGTGCGCTCCCGCGTGAGCCGGATCAGGAGCTTCGCGCGGCGCCGGGTGAGCTCACGCGCGTCGGCCTCGAGGCCGTAGCGCTCGCGCAGGACACGGAAGACCTCGAAGTCGGTGAAGCCGAAGAACTCCGCGTTGTCTCGGTCCGTGTAAGGGACACGGTAGGGACGCAGCACCTCGCGCATCGCGTCCAGGTGCATCGGCTCGGAGTCGACGAGCACGCCGTCCATGTCGAAGATGACCGCCGCGAACCTCACGC
>JBGPIS010000076.1:0-8640 GCA_041484965.1 Methylomirabilia bacterium | reverse complement strand
GGGCGAGCCGGTCGCGCGCGCCGTCCGCAGCGTGGCACGGGCGGAAGGCGGGACCCGCCTCGCCATGGTCTTCGGCACGCGTCTCGTGACGGCGCCCGGCTGGGCCGCGCTCGCCAACGGCGCCGCCGGTCACGCGCACGACTTCGACGACACGAACTTCGCGCTCATGGGCCACCCGAGCGTGCCGCTGCTCGCCGCGGCGCTGGCGACGGCGGAGGCCGAGATGGCGGACGGGCGCCTCGTCGTCCTCGCCTACATCCTGGGCTTCGAGGTCTCGGCCACGCTCGGGCGCGCGCTCAACCCCGAGCACTACACGCGGGGCTGGCACGCGACCTCGTCCATCGGCACGCTCGGCTGCGCCGTCGCCGCGGCGAGGATCATGCGGCTCGACGTGACCCAGACGCGCCACGCGCTCGGCATCGCCGCCTCGCACGCCTCCGGCCTCAAGGAGAACTTCGGCTCGATGACGAAGCCCTATCACGCCGGCCACGCGGCGCGAAACGGGATCCTCGCGGCCCAGCTCGCGCGCGAGGGGCTGACGGCGTCGGAGTCGGCGCTCGAGGGCAAGCAGGGCTACGTCGCCGCGTTCGGCGGCGCCCGGCGCCTCGAGCCCGCGCTCGACGACCTCGGCCGCGTCTGGCAGCTCCTCGCCTCGGGCATCGCCGTCAAGCCGTATCCCTCCTGCGCGCTGACCCACTCGGCGATCGACGCGCTCGTCGAGCTCCGCGCGCGCCACGGGCTCCGCGCCCCCGAGATCGCGGCGATCGAGGTCGGCGTGAACCGCGTGGTGCCGGATGTGCTCGCTCACACACACCCGACCACCGCCCTCGAGCGGAAGTTCTCGATGCAGTTCTGCGCCGCGGCGGCGCTCGCGGACGGGCGCGTGGAGCTCGCGTCGTTCGAGGACGGCCCCGTCCGCGACGCGGACGTGCGCCGGCTCATGGAGCGCGTCACGATGGTCGTGGACCCGGCGCTCCCGGACGGGCTCGAGCAGCACGCCTGGACCCGGGTCACGGTCCAGCTCGCCGACGGGCGCTCGCTCGCCTCACCGGCCCGCGGCGCCCAGGGCCATCCGGATCAGCCGCTCGGCCCCGACGCGCTCCGCGCCAAGTTCCTCGCCTGCGCGACGCGGGCGATCCCGCGCGACGAGGCCCTGGGCCTGGCCGACCAGCTCGAGCACCTCGAAGACATCCCCGACATCCGCGCGCTGACCTCGCGGCTCGTCGGTGACCTGGACTGACCCTCACCGAGCGGTTCCGATCAGCGGAGGAGAGAGCGGAATGGGCGTGCTCGACGGAATCAAGATTCTGGAGCTGGCGCGGGTGCCGCCGGCCGAGTTCCCCGGGATGATGCTGGCCGACATGGGGGCGGACGTGCTCAAGATCGAGACGCCCGAGGCCGAGCGGCCGGCGGACGCCGAGTGGGTCCGGCGGACGATCTACACCTTCACGAACCGCAACAAGCGCTCGATGACTCTCAATTTGAAGTCGGCGGAGGGCCAGCAGATCTTCCGGAAGCTGGCGGCGACGGCCGACGTGCTCGTCGAGGGCTTCCGGCCCGGCGTCATGAAGCGGCTCGCCGCCGATTACGAGACGCTCGCGAAGGCGAACCCGCGTCTCGTCTACTGCTCGCTCTCGGGCTTCGGCCAGGACGGCCCGTACAAGCACTATCCCGCCCATGACATGAACTACCTCTCGCTCGCCGGCGTTCTGAACCTGATCGGCGAGCCGGACCGCAAGCCCGCGATCCCGCTCAACCTCGTGGCGGATTACGCGGGAGCGAGCCTGCACGGCGCCCTCGGCATCGTGCTGGCGCTCTTCGCGCGCGAGCGCACCGGGCGCGGCCAGCACGTGGACGTCGCGTACCTCGACACGACCGTGTCGCTCCTGGCGGCCACGCCCAACATGCGCTTCTTCTTCAGCGACGGCCTGGCGCCCCGGCGCGGCGAGGGCTTCCTCGGCGGGTCCTATCCCTACTACGCGATCTACGAGACGCGCGACGGCAAGCTCCTCACCATCGGCTGCACCGAGCCCTGGCTCTGGGAGAACTTCTGCAACGCGATCGGCCGGCCCGACTTCAAGCGCTTCGCGCGCCAGCCCGACCAGTTCGTGCGTGCCGCCAATGCCGAGGAGGAGGCCGCGCGGCGCGAGATCGAGGCGGTCATCAAGACGCGCGACCGCGACGACTGGTACGAGTTCCTCGTGAAGGCCGACGTGTGCGTCGGCAAGGTCTACGAGATCGAGGAGATGGTGCGCGACCCCCAGCTCACCCACCGGCAGATGATCGTGGACGTCCAGCACCCGAAGGAGGGGCGCGTCCGCCAGGTCGGGATCGCGATCAAGCTCTCCGACACGCCGGGCACGATCCGGAGCGCCGCTCCGCTCGCCAACGAGCACACCGAGGCGGTCCTGCAGGACCTCGGGCTCTCCCCCGCCGAGATCGGCCAGCTCCGCCAGAAAGGTGTCATCGAGTAGCTCGACGCGCGTGACCACCGCCTGGCGCCAGCTCACGCTCCTCTCCCTCGCCGAGCTGCTCGCCCTGGGCCTCTGGTTCAGTGCCTCCGCGGTGCTGCCCGCCCTGACGCAGGAATGGGCGCTGGGGGACGGCGGCAGCGCCGGGCTCACGATCGCCGTCCAGGCAGGCTTCATCACGGGCACGCTCCTCGCCGCGCTCGGCAACCTCCCCGACGTCTGGTCGCCGCGCGCGCTCATGACGGCGAGCATCGCGCTCGGCGTCGCCGCCAACACGACCCTCGCGCTCTGGGTCGAGAGCCTCGGGCCCGCGCTGGTACTCCGGTTCCTCACGGGGGTGAGCATGGCGGGCGCCTACCCGCCGGCGATGAAGATCATGGCCACGTGGTTCCGCGAGGGGCGCGGCCGCGCGATCGGGATTCTGATCGGCGCGCTCACGGTCGGCTCGGCGACGCCCCACCTGATCCGCGGCGTCACCGACCTGCCCTGGCGCGGAACGCTGCTCGCCGCCTCGGCCCTCGCCGCGGCCGCGGCGGTGATCGTGCAGGTCTTCATCGCCGAGGGCCCCCACCGCTTCCCGTCGGCGCGCTTCGACCTCCGCATGGCCTGGGCCGTCTTCAGCGAGCGCGGCCCGCGCCTCGCGTGCTTCGGGTACCTGGGCCACATGTGGGAGCTCTACGCGATGTGGGCGTGGATCGGCGTCTTCCTCGGCGAGAGCCAGGCCGCGCGCGGCGGCGAGAGCTACGCCGGGCTCAACGCGAGCGGCGCGACCTTCGTCGTCATCGCGGCGGGCGCGCTGGGCTGCTGGGCGGGCGGCGTCGTGTCCGACCGCTGGGGACGTACCATGCTGACGATGGCGGCGATGGCGCTCTCCGGCGCATGCGCGGCGACGATGGGCCTCACCTTCGGCGGGCCGCCGCTCGCGACGCTCGCCCTCGCGATCGTCTGGGGGATCACGATCATCGCCGACTCCGCCCAGTTCTCGACGGCGATCACCGAGCTCTCGCCGCCGGCCTACGTCGGGACGGCGCTCACCGCCCAGACGTGCATGGGCTTCGCGCTGACGATCGCATCCATCTGGCTCGTGCCGCCGCTCGTGCGCGCGGCCGGCTGGGGCTGGGCGTTCGCGACGCTCGCAATCGGCCCGGCGCTCGGCGTGATCGCCATGGGCCGGTTGCGAACGCTCCCGGAATCGGCGAAGCTCGCCGGGGGCCGCCGATAGTGGAGCGCTACGACCTCATCGTCATCGGGTCCGGGCCAGCGGGCGAGAAGGGCGCCGCGCAGGCCGCCTACTTCGGCAAGCGCGTGGCGATCGTCGAGCGTGCGCCCCACGTGGGCGGCGCCGGTATCAACACGGGCACGATCCCCTCGAAGACGCTCCGCGAGACCGCGCTCTACTTCTCCGGGCTCGCGCAACGCGGCCTCTACGGCGTGGACTACACGGTCAAGCCTGACCTCACCGTACGCGACTTCATGCACCGCGAGCACGACGTGGTGAAGTCGCTGCGCGAGATCGTGCGCCAAAACATCGAGCGCCACACGATCGACCTCATCCGGGGCGAGGCCGCGTTCGCGGATGCCCACACGATCGCCGTCGCTCCGCCGGACGCCGATTTCGTGCGCCGGATCCAGGGCGACGTCATCCTGATCGCGACGGGTTCGGTGCCGAGCCGGCCACGAGATATCCCCTTCGAGGACCCGCGCGTCTACGACAGCGACGAGATCCTCCAGATGCGGCGTCTGCCGCGAACGATGGCCGTCGTCGGCGCGGGGGTCATCGGCTGCGAGTACGCGACCATCTTCGCCGCGCTCGGCATCCGCGTGACGCTCCTGGACGGGCGCGACCGGCTTCTGACCTTCCTCGACGCCGAGATCGCGGAGCGGCTGCGCCTCCAGATGGAACGCCTCGGCGTGGACGTGCGGCTCAAGAACGGCGTGGCGTGCGTCCGTCCTCAGCCGGACGTCGTCACCCTCGATCTCAAGAGCGGCGACCCCCTCGCGGTGGACGCCGTCCTCTTTGCCGCCGGCCGCCACGGCAACACGAAGGGGCTCGGGCTCGAGAAGGTCGGCATTCCCGTCAGCGACCACGGCCTCATCGCGGTCAACGGGCACTACCAGACCGCGGTCCCGCACGTCTACGCCGCGGGCGACGTCATCGGGTTCCCCGCTCTCGCCGCGACGTCGATGGAGCAGGCGCGCGTCGCGATGTGCCACGCCTTCGATCTGAAATACAAGACGCGCGTCGCGCCGATCTTCCCGCTGGCCGTCTACACGATCCCCGAGGTCGCGATGGTCGGCGACACCGAGGAGTCGTGCCGGGAGAAGCGCCTCGACTACTGCGTGGGGCGCGCCATCTATCGCACGAACCCGCGGGGCCAGATCGTCGGCGACCTCGAGGGCGAGCTCAAGCTCGTGTGCCGCTATCCCGACAAGACGCTGCTCGGCGTCCACGTCATCGGCGAAGCGGCCTCCGAGCTGGTCCACGTGGGGCTCATGGTCCTGCTCGCCGGCGGGACGATCGACACCTTCATCAACGCGGTGTTCAACTACCCGACGCTCGGCGACGCGTACAAGTACGCCGCGTACGACGCGCTCGGGAACCTGCAGCGGCGCGCGGCCGGCGCCGCGCCGGGGGGCGGCTAGTCCGCCTCCAAGTAATCTCGTCGAGCTTCGCGCGGCCGCGGGTGGCCCTCGGACGGGCCGCGGGGCGGGCGCTCCGAGACCCGTGGCTTCTGGGGGTTGACCCGGCGCCGCGCTCCGGGGAACTGCGCTCGCGGGTCACGGCCAGCGTGGTCGAGGAGGGCCCGCCCCGCACGCCCCGCGGCCCTATCCGCCGCGGCAGGACCCGCGGCCGTGACACTGGCCGAGACAAGTTGGGACGGCACTAGACGGCGGCGGGTTGGAGCACGGTCCGGAGCCGCTGGAGCAGCGGCGCGCCCTGCCCCCCGAGCCACTCGCGCGTGGACTCGTAGCCGAACCGGAGCGCCGCGCGGCTGGCCTCGAAGCCCATCGAGGGCCCGAACATCGGCGCGTCCGCCTGCGACGGCTGGATGAGGAAGAACTCCGTGTGCGGGTACTTCATCCGGAGCGCCGCGAGGCCGAGCTGGAGCAGGTTCTGGCTGTAGATGCGGCCCGCCTGCTCCATGATCGCGTAGAGGCCCCGGCTCCTGAGCGGCGTCACGCCCTTCTCGTAGTTCGGCACGAGCGGGTTGATCACGACGACCACGCTCGCGCCCGCCTCGGCCGCCAGGTCGGCGTGGCCGCTGAAGCCGACGCCGCCGTCCACGTAGTCGTGGCCGTTGATCGCGTAGGGCTCGAAGAAGCCGGGGATCGCCGAGGAGGCCGCGACGGCCTGGCTGATCGGCACCTCGCGCAGCTCGCCCCGCCCGAACACGACGCGCTGCGCGCGCTCGAGGTCGATCGCCGGGATGAGCAGCGTGCGCTCGAGCGCGCCGAACGAGTTCGGGAGGCCGCGTTTCTCGAACGCCTCGCGCATGAAGCGCTCGAGCGCCGCGAGCGAGAAGAACCCGGCGGGAAGGTCGTGCTCGGCGTGGGCCAGCATGTCGGGCACGGAGCCGCGCCACCCCAGCACCGCGCCCTTGCCGACGGCCCACAGGAGCCGCCCGAACCGGCCCGCGGCGTGGCGGAACGAGTCCGAGGCGTACACCGCGTTGCGGCGGAAGTTCAGCGGGTCGTCGAGGTCCTGGTCGACGACGCGGAAGATCTCCGACGCCGGGATGCCGCTGGCGAGCAGCGCGGCGACCACGGAACCCGCGCTGCAGCCGACGTAGACGTGGAAGCCGCTCCCGCCGCTCATGTGCTCCTCGAGGGCCGAGATGGCGCCGACCTCGTACATCCCGCCGATGACGCCGCCGCCGGCCAGGGCGAGGGCGGGCCGCGGTTGCGGCCGCGACCGCCAGAACCCCATTGCGCGCTGTAGAAAGGCACCCATGTCGGACTTCATTGTAGCAAGCCACCTGCCACGGAGCCGCTTCCGGAAACTCCCTGATATTCCTGACCAAGCTCCGGTTCCGGGTCTGTCACGGGCGACGTCGCCGGCAAATTCTTTGACGCCCGGTCGGCTAGGATGGAGCCATGTTCGCCGCGACGCGGCGCTGGATCGGCACGTTCCGCCTGGCGTACCTGCCGGTGCTCGCCACGTACTTCGCTTACGGTGCCTCCGCCGTCACCGGGGTCGCGCTCGTCTTCTTCCAGAAGGACGCCCTCCGGCTCACGCCCGCCGAGGTCGCCGGCATCGGCTTCTGGCTCGGGCTGCCGTGGTCCATGAAGATGGTCGCGGGCGTCGCGTCCGACTGCTACCCGATCTTCGGGAGCCACCGCGCGGCGTATCTCCTCCTCGGCGCGCTGTGCTCCCTCGGCGGCTACGCGGCGCTCGCGACGGTGGTCCACACGAGGGGGACGTATCTGGCGGCGATGCTGTTCATCACGATCGGCTTCATGGTCCAGGACGTCGTGGCCGATGCGCTCTCCGTCCAGGTCGCTGGGACCGAGGAGGAGATCGGCCAGGTTCAGACGCTCGGGCGGATGGCGCTCCTCACGGGCGGGATCAGCGTCGGCTACCTCTCGGGGTGGCTCGCCGCCCACATCGGGGTGCGCGCGACCTTCGCGGTGGCGATGGTCCTGCCCCTGCTCGTCGCGGCGAGCGTACCGTTCATCCGCACCTCGCCGCGCGCGGCGCCGGCCGAGGCACCCGATGGGGACGACGGCCCGCTCGGCGGCGGCAAGGCCCGGCTCATCCTCGGCGTCGGGCTCGGCTACGGGGCCTTCGGGGTGGCGATCGAGCTCCTGGATGTCCCGTTCGGCCAGGAGCTCGTCCTTCTCCTGTCCGGAACGCTGCTCGCGTTGCTGCTCCACCGCGTCGCCATCTCGCGTGCGGTCGTGATCGCCGCGATCGTCATCTTCATGTTCCGCGCGACGCCGAGCGTCGGCCAGGGCTACAGCTACTGGGCGATCGACAAGCTCGGCTTCGACCAGAAGTTCCTCGGGCTCCTCGCCCAGGCGAGCTCGGTGCTGAGCCTCGCGGGGCTGCTCGTCTTCCGGAAGACGATCGTGAAGCGCCCGGTCAGCTTCACGCTCTTCTGGGTCGTGCTCGCGGGCACGGTCCTCTACCTGCCGAACATCGGCCTCTTCTACGGCCTCCACGAGTGGCTCGGCATCAGCGCGCGGACGCTCGCCTTCATCGACACGACGATCGCGGCGCCCCTCGCCCAGCTCACGATGGTCCCGATGCTCGTGCTGATCGCGAAGACCGCGCCGCGCGGCGGCGAGGCGACGATGTTCGCCATCATGGCCTCGCTCATGAACCTGGCGCTCTCGGCGAGCGAGCTCTTCACCCGCTATCTCAACACGGGCTTCGCCGTCACCCAGCAGGACTACGGCAACCTCGGCCGGCTGATGATCACCGTCGCGGCCGCCGGGCTCCTGCCGCTCCTCCTGCTGCCGCTGCTCCGCAGGCAGGAAGCCACCGGCCGCGTCTGACGCCCCGGACGGGCGGTGAGGGCGTGCGCTCCCCGCATCACGACGGGTCCCATCTCGTCGGCGTCCTGAACCGCCCGGCCCGGAGCCTTGACGCGCGTGAGCAGGATGTAGAGCCGCCAGATCTCGTCCTCGCTCAGATCCTGACGATCGGTGCGCAGGAGATACGTGCCGTCGAGGTGCTCGGCGCGGGCCTTGAGCTCCGTGTTCGTCGTCCACGTCACGGCGCGCGTCGCCTCGTCGTAGGCGGAAACGATCAAGCAGGGCGGCTGCCCGCGTTCGTGAGGCGCGAGCTCGACGCCCGCCGCCGGCCCCGCGCGGCGCTGCGGGCGCTCGGCAAAGATTCCGCTTGACAGCCTCGAGCGCGGGGGATGGCCGCGTTCCGGCAGTCTCTCGCAGATGCCCGCCCAGCGGCAAGCGCTGGCCCGGCGAGGTCGGCATAGCGTGGTCCGCATCGAAAAATCATGGATCGCGGCGCGATCGCCCAGCCTGCAGGCTCCACGGTGGCTCGAAAACCCGGGTGTAGAGTCGCCCCAGTAGAAGGGGGACTCGCACATGGAAATCCACGAGCTGGATCGGCTGGGTGACGAGATCGCCGAGCTGTCGGCGCACATCGAGGCCGCTACCGCGCACCTCCTCGACCTGATCCGCGAGTTCGACGCCCGGGGCGGCT
>JBGPIS010000075.1:0-8678 GCA_041484965.1 Methylomirabilia bacterium | reverse complement strand
GCGCCGATGATTCCGATTCGGTTGATCATCGTGGCGCGAGCCTACAGCAGGTGCCTCGCCCGCGGCAAGGGGCGCTATACTCCCGTCCTATGATCTCCAACCACGTGAAGCAGCGGATCAAGAGCGGCAAGGCCTGCTTCGAGCTGATGGCGTCGGTCGGCGGCGGGATGAGCAACGACCAGCGGTTTCTCGTGCAGGCCGCGAAGACCGCGCGGGACGCCGTCGAAACCGACGCGTGACGGCGCCGCGCCTCGGCATCGTCCTCTCGGCCTTCGCCTCGCAGCCCGCGGCGGAGCTCGTCGCGGTCGCGCGCGAAGCCGAGGCGCGCGGCTACCACACCGCGTGGATCGGCGAGGTCTCGGGCTACGACGCGATCAGCGTGATGACGCTGATCGCGACCCACACGGAGCGCCTCCACGTCGGCTCCGCCGTCGTGCCCATCCAGACACGGACGCCGGTCGTTCTCGGCCTCTCGGCGGCGAGCCTCAACCACCTCTCCAACGACCGCGTCCTCCTCGGGCTCGGGCTCAGCAGCCGCGTCATCGTCGGCGACTGGCACGGCCTCCCCTTCTCGAACTCGCTCCAGCAGATCCGCGAGACCGTCGAGATCGTTCGCCGCGTCGCATCCGGCGAGCGCGTGAACTTCGAGGGCAAGTTCTACCGCGTGAAGAACTTCCGCCTCACGGCACCGCCGCCGGCCAAGCCCGTGCGGGTCGTGCTCGCCGCGCTCGGCCCCGAGATGCTCGAGCTGGCCGGCGAGATCGCCGACGGCGTCGTGCTGAACTGGATCCCGCCCGAGACCGTGCCCGCGTCCATCAAGCACCTCGAGGCCGGCGCGAAGAAGGCAGGACGCACGCTCGAGGGCTTCGAGATCGCGTCGTTCATCCGCACGTGCGTGACGGACGACCCGGCGGCCGCGCGCGACTCGCTCGCGCGCGACATCACCGGCTACGCCATCGTGGACGTGTACGCGAGCTTCTTCCGGACCGCGGGGTTCGGCCCCGAGATCGAGGCGCTCAACGCCGCCTGGCGGGCAGGCGACCGCGCGGGCGCGGTGAAGCAGGTCTCGCGGCGCGTCCTCGACGGCCTCGGCGTTGTCGGCGACGAGGCCTTCTGCCGCGCGCGCATCGGGGCGTTCGCGGGCGCCGGCCTCACGCAGCCCGTCATCCTGCCGTTCGCGCCCGCGGGGGCCGCCGATCCGCGCGCGGCTCTCTTACGAACGCTGCGCGCGTTTCCGTGAGCCCGCGGCTCACGGCGCTCGGCGTCATCCCGGCGCGCCTCGCCTCGACGCGGCTGCCCCGCAAGGTGCTGCGCGAGATCGCGGGCAAGCCGCTGATCGTCCACGTCTGGGAGGCGGCCAAGCGCTCCCCCGAGCTGGCCGACGTGCTCGTCGCGACCGATTCGGACGAGGTCGTCGCCGCGTGCGCCCGTTTCGGCGTTCCCGCCGTGATGACCTCGGCCGCTCACCCGTCGGGCACCGACCGCGTGTGGGAGATCGCCCAATCGCGCGACGCCGACGTCTACGTGAACGTCCAGGGCGACGAGCCCTTGATCACGCCGGGGCATATCGCGCGTCTCGTCGCGCCCTTTCGCGAGCACTCCGACACGCAGGTGAGCACGCTCAAGATCCGCCTCCTGCCCGACGAGGTCGAGAATCCTAACGTCAACAAGGTCGTCTGCGCCACCGACGGCCGCGCGCTCTATTTCTCGAAATACCCGGTCCCCTACGACCGCGACGGCCGTGGCGTCGTGCGCTTCAAGCACGTCGGCCTCTACGCTTACCGCGGCGCGGCGCTCGAGGCGTTCCACCGCCTGCCGCCCTCGCCGCTCGAGCTCACCGAAAAGCTCGAGCAGCTCAGGTTCCTCGAGAACGGCATCCCGATCGTCGTCGTCGAGACCGACGAGCCGACGATCGGCGTCGACACGGAGGCCGACCTCCGCGCCGTCGAAGCCCGTCTGGCGCCTCGTTCCGCCCGGACATGACGTCCCGAGCCGCGCGTACCGGCGCCGTCCTTCTCGCGAGCGGATTTGGGCTGGCGCTCCTGACGCTCTTCTTCGAGCGCCGCCATGGCGACGTCGGCCATCTGCACGAGCTGCTCGGCGCGCTGCTCGCGTCGCTCGTCCACGGGCCCGTCCTCGACGCCGCTGGCTGGCGCGCGGGGCTGGGCGGGGTCACCATCGCCGCGTTGCTCGTCTTCGCCTGGTTCGGGACGGGCGACCTCATCGCGCTCGCGTGCCGCTCACGCGGAGGTTCGGACGCGCGCGGGCCGCGCGCGCTCGACCTGGCAAGTCGTACGCTCGCCGGGGCGGGGGCGTGGTCGGTCGCCTGGTTCTTCTTCGGGGTCGCCCACCTGTACCGTGCGCCAGTCGCCGTCGCCGCCCTGCTCGCGGGTGTCGGCCTCGGCGTGTACGCCTGTCGTCGCGGCGGACCGGTATGGATGACGCGGGCGCCGGCCGGCAGGGTCCCACGCACGAGCGCGGCGTTGATCATCCTGGTCCAGGCGCTGGCGCTGATCGCGGCCCTGGCGCCGCCGACGGCGAACGATACGCTGCTCTATCACCTCGCCCTGCCGAAGGCCTACATCGCGGCGCAGGGCAGCGTCGACGTCCCCTACAACATCGCGAGCTTCTATCCGCTCGGCGTCGAGATGCACAGCGTGTGGGCCATGCTGCTGGGCGGGCTCGCGAGCCCGCGGACCGCCGAGGCCGCCGCGGGAGCCATCGTGTTCGCCTTCGCGCCCCTCCTCGTCTCCGTCACGTACGGCTGGGCACGCGAGCGCGGCGGCGATCCGGCGTGGGCGTCGCTCGCCGCGCTGAGCATCGCCGCGATTCCGACGGCGTACGACGTCGCAGCGAACGGATACGTCGATCTCGCCCTCGCCGCGTACACGGCCCTCGCCGTACGCAGCGTCGGGCGCTGGTGGACGACCCTCGACGTCGCGTGGTTGTTCCCGGGCGCGCTCGCGCTCGGCTTCGCGCTGTCGATCAAGACCACGACGGCATTCCTCGTCCTCGCGCTCGCGCTCGTCATCCTCTTCCGTGCCCTCCGGATCGGTCGTGGGTCCGACGAATCCGTCCGAGCGCCCGGCGCACCCGCGCGCCTCGCACTGGCCGGGCTGGGGGCCCTCACGCTCGGGGTGCTGGTCGCTGCGCCCTGGTACGTTCGCACCTGGATGCGCACCGGAAACCCGGTGTTCCCGTTCTTCCTGGGCCTGTGGGGCGGCCAGGCACCCGGCTGGGATCTCGAGAGGTCGCAGCTCTACGAGGCCTTCTTCGCGCTCTACGGGAACTCGCTGACGGTGCTCGACTACGTCCTGTCGCCCGTTCGCCTCGCAATCGCAGCCCAGCCGGAGGAGCCGGTCTATTACGACGGCGTGCTGGGCATTCCGTTCCTGTTCGCGGTCCCGCTGGTCGTCTGGGGCTTCGCCCGCCGGCGGCTGGATCGGGAGCTCGGCCTCGCCCTGCTGGTGTCGGCCGCGCTCTTCGTGTTCTGGCTCTTCTCCAGCCAGCAGCTACGGTATCTCCTGCCGGCCGTGCCGGCGCTGGCCGTCGCGCTGGCCGCGTCCGCTCAGGCGGCCGCCGGCGCGCTGGGCCCCGGATTGGGGCGCGTCTTCTGGTGGCTGGTGTTCGGCATCGCCGCCTCCGGAGTGCCGGTGATCCTGGCGTGGTTCGCCGTGCCGAATCCGGTGCGCGTGGTCCTCGGCGGTGAAACTCGCGCGCAGTATCTGGCGCGCCGGCTGGACTACTACCCGTACTACGAGTTCGTCAACCGCGAGCTCCCCCCGACGGCGCGAGTGTGGCTCATTCACGTGCGGCGCGACACCTATCATCTGGAGCGGCCGTACTTCGCGGACTTCATCTTCGAGGACTGGACGCTCCGCGAGTACGTTCGCGCGGCGCAGGACGTCGACGCGCTGGAGGCGCGCGTGCGCGCGGCCGGCATCACGCACCTCCTGATCCGTCATGATCTCCTGCTCGACTACGCCCGGTCGCCGATCGTGGACGACCGACGGGGCCGGGACGAGAACGTGGCGAAGCTCGAGCTGATGGCGACGTTCTTCACGAGCCGGGCCAGGCTGCTTCGCGGCGACCAGAAGTTCTGGCTTCTCGAGTTGGCGCCCCCCGCGAGATCGTGACCGGCACCGATCGGGCCGGGGACGACCGCGATCGCTACGCGGATCCACCATCCACCACGAGATCGCTTCTCGATCTTGGCGCTCATCGTCGTAGCGCAGACGGTCGCCAGCATCGGCCCGCTGGGAATTCCCGCCATCGCGTCGCTGATCCGTAGCGACCTCGGCCTCACGCTCACGCAGGCCGGCTCGTTCCTCTCCGCCTACTACATCGGTCCCGCTCTACCTGCAGGGCGTCGGCGGCCTGACGCTGCTCGCCGCGAGCCGCTATCTGGCCATCGCGCAGTTCGGCGGCATGCTCGGGCGCGTCGTGTTCGGCCTGCTCTCCGACCGCACCTTCGGCGGCCGACGGCGGGCGCCGCTCGTGCTGGCCGGCTGCGGGTCCGCGCTCTGCTCGCTCGCGCTCGCCTACACGGGCGCGGCAACGTCGGCGCTCTGGCTCACGCCGCTCGCCCTCGTCTTCGGCTTCGTCGGGATCGGCTAGAACGGCGTCCAGCACACGCTCATGGCCGAGCTCGCCGGGGCGCGCTCCGCGGGCACGGCGGTCGGCGTCACCATCGGCCCGCCGATCTTCGGCGCCTGTGTCGAAGCGTCGGGCGGGTACCGCGGGCCCTGGATCGGGCTCGCGCTCGTGATGGCGGGCGGGCTACTGCTGCTCGCGCTAGTCCGCGAGCGGCCGCGCCTCGCGTAGCGTCGTCAGATAGAACGCTCGCGGGCTTGGCCAAGTCTTTCTCCCGCTCGACGTGATTCTTTCCGACACGACCATCGTCCAGCCCGACATCGTCTTCGTGGGAGCGGACCGACTGGAACGGATCAACGAGCGGGGCATCGAGGGCGCGCCGACCCTCGTCGTCGAGATCCTTTTGCCAAGAACTCGCCAGATCGATCGATACATCAAGACACGGCTCTACGCACGCCCCAGCATTCCTTACTACTGGATGGTGGACCGCGATGCGCATGGCGTCGAGTGCTACACGCTCGAAAGCAGCAACTACACGCCGAGCGCGTGGCTCACGGGCAACCAGACGCTGAACGCCGCGCCGCTTCCCGACCTCGGGTTACCACTCGCCTCCCTCTGGGCCTGAGTCCGCTGTTCGGGCGTATCCATCTTTGGACATTGGCAGCCATCTTCTCCCGTGTTCTGCTGAGCGCGGGAGGCGGTAGAATCGGATGGTGATGACGCCAGCGCGAGCCGTGCTCACCTACCAGGATTACGCCGCGCTCCCCGACGACGGGCGGCGATACGAGATCCACGAGGGGGAGCTGTCGGTGACTCCGGCGCCAGGCTCGAAGCACCAGATCGTCAGCATGAGGCTCGGGGCCGCCTTGCACGCCTACGCCGAAGCGCGGAGTCTCGGGATCGTAGTGGCCGCTCCATTCGACGTGATCCTCAGCGACCGCACGATCGTACAGCCCGACATCGTCTTCATCGCGACCGATCGCGTGGGACGAATCAGCGAGCGCGGCGTCGAGGGCGCGCCGACCCTCGTCGTGGAAATCCTCTCGCCTTCGACGCGCGAGACCGACCGGGACGCCAAGTTCCGGCTCTACGCGAGCTACGGCGTCCCCTGGTACTGGATCGTGGACCCCGACGCCCGCGTGGTCGAGGTCTACCGGCTCGACGCCGGAAGCTACGTCCTGAGCAAGCGCATCGCTGGCGACGAGCCGCTCGGCGCCGAGCCCTTCCCCGACCTGGTCCTCCTGCCCGCCGCCCTCTGGGCCTGAGCCCGCTCTGGTCTCACGCGCCGGGCGGCGCCCCGGCCTAGCCGCCCCGCCACTCCACCGCCCGCGTCGGATACGGGATCTCGATCCCCTCGGCGCGCAGGCGCCGCAGGATGGGCTTGCGGTGCTCGTGCTGGACGGGGAACTGGTCCGCGAACGAGCGCACCTGGCAGACGAGCGTGAAATAGAGCGAGGAGTCGCCGAAGCCGGGAATGAGCCGCGCGAGTGGCGCGGGCTCGGCGAGGAGCCCCGCCACGTCGGCGGCGGCGCGCGCCGCTTCGTCCACCAGCGCGCGCTCGACCTTTTCCACGTCGCTCTTGTAGCTCACGCTCACGCGGATCGTCAGCGCTAGCCGCGGCTCGGGCATGTTGTAGTTGACGATGACCGACTCGGCGACCTTCTTGTTCGGCACGACGACGACGGTGTTCTGGAGCATCCGGGCGCGCGTCGAGCGCCAGCCGATGTCCACGACGTGGCCCTCGACGGTCTCCGCGATCTTCACATAGTCCCCGACGCGAATCGGCCGGTCGGCGAGGAGGTGCACGCCGGCGAAGGGGTTCGAGAGCGTGTCCTGGAGCGCGAGCGCCAGCGCCAGGCCGCCCAAGCCGAGCGCGGTCAGGATCGGCGTGATGTGGATCCCGAGCACGCTCAGGAGGACCAAGCTAAACTGTTGCCTATGTCCCCGGACCGTACCTAGGGGAGCCACCAGCGGCGTGAACGCCGCCGCCCTCGAGCAGGCCCGCAAGAATGTCACGACCGAGCTCTCTGAGCTTCTGCGATAGCCAATGCTTCCTTCGCCAACGCAGCAACCCTCGTTCAGCTCATTGAGTAGGCGGACAAGCTATTCACTGAGCGAAGCGCGTGCCTGGCTCGCCGCTCTCCACCAACTTCCTGATTGTCGCGCCGAACGTTATCGTCTATCAGCGCCTCGAGAAAGACTTTGCCAGCAACCGTATCGTCTACGAGCTGCCGCTGATCCCACCTTGGACGTAGTACCTCACGAAGCACTTCCCCGTCTTGTGCTCGATCGGATCACCGACGCGTTCCGTCTGATTTGATTCACTGAGTCAAAGAGAGCGAACTCCGAGGTGAAAAAGCCCCTTCAATAGCGATGCGCGGAGGGCCACGACACAGGAGAGGGCGCAACTCCAACACCACACAACCAGGAGGCCAAACCCATGCCCACATACGTTTCATTGCTCAAGTTCACGCAGAAGGGTGTCGAGACGATGAAGGAGGGTCCCCAGCGCCTGGACGCCGCCAAGAAGCGTTTCAAGGAGGCGGGCGCCGAGTTGAAGGCGTGGTATCTGGTGATGGGCGACTACGATGCGGTGGCCATCAGCGAGGTGCCAAACGACGAGACCGTAGCGAAGCTGTCATTGGCGACGGCGTCAATGGGGTTCATCCGTACTCAGACGATGCGGGCCTTCACCGAAGCGGAATACCGGAAGATCATCGGATCGCTGCCCTGACAGAGAGCGATTCCGTACACTGGGGGACGAGAAGCAGGATCGACCCGGCGGGGGTGTCTCTGAGGTCGGTGCTCAAGAGTGCCACGCCTCGGAGCACGCGGGGGTAGAGGGTAGGAATCCCGAGAAGCCCCTCTGTCATCTATTCCGCACCGGGCAGAACGGCAGGCTTAAGAGCGTGCGGCTCGCTTGGTGCCACAGGCGGGAGGAGAAATTGGCTCCATATCGGGAATCCCGGCCAAGACGCCGACGACGAGGATCGTCACGCGCGCGGCCGTCTGGGCGAGGCCCGTGACCGGCCCGCCGAGCGCCCGCCGCTCGCTCGCGAGGCCGATGAAGGCCATCACGAAGGAGGCGAGCGTGAGGGTGACGGAGAGGATTAGCGCGATCTGGAACGCGATCTCCAGCTCGGCCGTGAGACGCCGGGGCAGCTCGGAAATCTCGATCGCGACGTAGAGGCCGAGGACGGCGGCCCAGAGGAGCGAGGGAACGCGAGGGCGGGCCCGGCGAACCGCCACATGACGTTCATGCTATCGTAGTCCGCGCCCATGAGTCAGCGCGGGCTCTTCTACGGCTGGACGGTCCTCGCCGCCGCCGCCACCATCGTCGCCGTCGGGATGGGCGCGCTCTTCTCGCTGAGCGTCTTCCTCAAGCCCATCGAGGAGTCCATGCGCTGGAGCCGGAGCGACATCTCGATGATCGCGCTCATCAACTGGCTCGCGATGGGGCTGGGCTCCTTCGTCTGGGGCACGCTCTCCGACCGCTTCGGGGGCCGCGTCGTCGCCGCGGCGGGCGGCTTCATCTTGGGCGGGGGCCTCGTGCTCTCGAGCCAGGCGTCCACGCTGCCGCAGCTCTACGTGACCTTCGGCTTCCTGGTCGGCTTCGCGGTGGGCGCCTTCTACGCGCCCCTCACCTCGACGGTCACGAAATGGTTCACGACCAACCGCGGCCTGGCCGTGGGCGCCGTCTCGGCCGGTATCGGGCTCGGCACCTTCCTGGTGGCGCCGCTCACGCGCTGGCTCACGAGCCTCTGGGACTGGCGCATCGCGATGCTCGTGCTCGGCGACCTCGCGTGGATCCTCATCATCCCGGCCGCGCTGCTGATCCGGAACGCGCCGGCCGAGATGGGCGCTGTCGCCCGTGGCGGAACCGCGACGGCGCAGCGCGATTACTCGACGTCACAGATCCTGAGGGCGCCGCAGTTCTGGGCGATCGCGCTCACCCACCTCGCCTGCTGCGCGGCGCACTCGGGGCCGATCTTCCACATGGTGACGCACGCGATCGACCAGGGCGTCGCGGCGATGGTGGCGGCGACCGCGTTCGGCGTCTCCGGCCTCTCGTCCATCGCCGGGCG
>JBGPIS010000074.1:0-8717 GCA_041484965.1 Methylomirabilia bacterium | reverse complement strand
CTTCGCGACGGCGACGCCGTCGAGCTCCACAACGAGCGCGGCGCGGTGACCTTCGTGCTGCGGGTGAACGACGAGGCGCCGCCGGGCGTGGCGTTCGTGCCGGGGCAGCGGCCGGTGGGGGAGTCGATCGCCGGCACGATCAACATGCTCTGCTCGGACCGCTACAGCGATTTCGGGGAAGGCGCCACCTACCAGAGCACGCGGCTCGACGCTCGCGCCGCGCGCTGAGCCGGGCGTGAGCTCGGACCGTGCGGTCGTCGTCGGCGCGGGCGTCGTCGGGATCTCTTCGGCCTACTACCTGGCGCGCGCCGGCTGGCGGGTCCGGGTCACGGTCCTCGGAACTAGGCCGACAGCCGCCGCCGAAATGTGGCATGCTACGCTGTCTGGTACGGTCGCCGGTTCATCGTGGACCCCCTCCTCATCAGACCACGGCTCTGGTGCCTTCTTCCGCGCTCCAGAGAGCGTCGTCACTAGCGGAAGACAGATGCCGGAGACGCGCGATGGCGCATAAATTGTTCATCGGGGGCCTGTCCTTTTCCACATCCAGCGAGCGTCTGCGCGAGCTGTTCGCGCAGGCCGGCGGCGTCGAGTCCGCCACGGTCGTGACGGACCGCGACACCGGCCGCTCGCGCGGGTTCGGCTTCGTCGAGATGGCGACGGCCGAGGAGGCCGACGCGGCGGTCAAGAAGTTCAACGGCCAGGAAGTGGACGGCCGGACGATCAAGGTCGAGATCGCCAAGCCCTCGGGCTCGGGCGGCGGCCGCGGCGGCGGCGGGTTCAGGAGCGGCGGCGGGTTCGGCGGCGGTGGTGGCGGCCGCGGCGGCAGCGGCGGCGGCGGCGGCGGCGGGAACCGCTGGTAGTCGCGAGCCCGAGATGCAGGTGGCGGCGTTCTCGACCCCGACGAGTCCCGACTGGCGCTGGCGGATCGTCAACTACGCGGGCGAGATCATCGAGGAGTCTCGCGAGACGTTCCCGACGATCGCCACCGCCGTGGCCCACGGCACGCGCCGGCTCGTGCAGATGAACGTCGTGGACCGCTCGGTCGCCCTCCGCACTCACCGGTCAACGTCGCACCTGCGGGGGCGCTGAGTGAAGGTCGAGGTCTTCGACAACCAGATCGAGCCAGCGCTGAAGGCGCTCAAGAAGCAGATGCAGAAGGACGGTCTCTTCCAGGAGATGAAGCGGCGCGCCCACTACGAGAAGCCCTCGGTCAAGCGCAAGCGTAAGCAGGCGCAGGCGCGGAAGAAGCGCCGGCGCGCGCTCCAGCGCTCCCGCGGCTGGGACGAAGACTGAGGCGGGCCGCCTAAGCGGCGCCGCCCGCCGTCGTCTCCCAGGCAGTGACGTCGTTGGGCCCGGCTCCCGGGCGTCATAGCGGATCGGCACTCGAAGTGCTCGGCGTGGCCACACGCCTCGGGCTGACCTCCTTCGGCGGGCCGGTCGCCCACTTGGGCTACTTCCGCGAGGAGTACGTGACGCGGCGGCGCTGGGTGGACGAGCAGAGCTACGCGGACCTCGTGGCGCTCTGCCAGTTCCTGCCCGGCCCGGCCTCCAGCCAGGTGGGGATCGCGCTCGGGATCCTCCGCGCGGGGCCGCTCGGCGGCGTCGCGGCGTGGCTCGGGTTCACGCTGCCCTCGGCGCTGGCGCTCGTGCTCTTCGCGTACGGGATCCAGGCCGCGGGCGTCGCCGACTCGGGCTGGCTCCACGGGCTCAAGATCGTGGCGGTCGCGGTCGTCGCCCAGGCGGTGTGGGGCATGGCGCGGACGCTCGCCCCCGATCGCGCACGCGCGAGCCTCGCGATCCTCGCCGCCATCGCCGTGCTCGCGTCGCCCACCGCCGCGGCGCAGGTGCTGATCATCGTGGCGGCAGGCGTCGTGGGCTGGCGGTGGCTCCCGGCAGCGGCCCCGCCGCCGTCGCTCTCTGTGCCGGTTCCGATCGGCCGGCGCCTCGCCGTCGGGGCCTGGGTGGTTTTCTTCGCGCTCCTCGTCGGGCTCCCGCTCCTCCGGCGCGCCGGGGCCGGCCCGGCGCTCGCCGTCTTCGACAGCTTCTTCCGCGTGGGCTCGCTCGTGTTCGGCGGCGGCCACGTGGTGCTGCCGCTCCTCCAGGCGGAGGTCGTCCCGCCCGGCTGGGTGACCAACGCCCAGTTCGTCGCGGGTTATGGCGCCGCTCAGGCCGTTCCAGGTCCTCTCTTCACCTTCGCCGCGTATCTCGGGGCCTCGATGGACGCGCCGGGCGGGATCGCCGGCGCGGCGCTCGCCCTCGTCGCGATCTTCCTGCCGTCGCTCCTGCTGGTCGTCGGCGCGCTGCCCTTCTGGAGTCTCCTCCGGGCGCGCGCCGGATTCCAGGCGGCGCTCCGCGGGATCAACGCGGCCGTCGTAGGGCTCCTGCTCGCCGCGCTCTACCATCCCGTCTGGACGAGCGCCATCGCGCGGTCCGCCGACGTCGCGCTGGCGCTCGCGGCGTTCGGGCTCCTCGCCTTCTGGAAGTGGCCGCCCTGGCTCGTCGTGGTCTTCGCCGCCGCGGGCGGCGCCGCGCTCGCTGCGCTCGGCTAGCGTCCGTGGTGTACCCTGGGCGACGGTCGGCATGACACGGGTCCGGTTGTGGCACCTCATCCGCGTGTTCTTGTGGACGGGTCTCACGAGTCTCGGCGGCGGTCGGAGCGCCTACCTCCACGAGGCGGTCGTGGTGCGCCGTGGCTGGGTCAAGAACGACGAGTTCGTCCAGGACCTCACGCTGAGTCAGCTCCTGCCGGGCCCGAACTTCTCGAACCTCGCCGTGGCGCTGGGCTGCCGCCTGGCGGGACTGCGCGGCGGCGCGTGGGCGTTTCTCACGGTGCTGGTCCCGGGCGCCGTGGTCCTGTTGCTCCTCGCGGTCCTCTACTTCCGCGGCGCGTTCGCGCCCGGCGCCGCGCCGGTCATGCACGGCATGGGCGCGGCCGTCGTGGGCCTCGTCTTCGTGATGACCGCGCGGATCGTGGCCGCGTCCATCCGCGGCCGCGCGGCGCTGCTGGTCGCCGTCGCCACCTTTCTCCTGGTCGGCCCGCTCCACGTCAACACCGTGCTGAGCGTGGTACTCGTGCTGCCGGTGAGCCTCTGGCTCAACCGTCCTCCGCGCGCGTGATGGCCGACCTCCTGCGGCTCACCTGGACCTTCCTCTGGCTGAGCCTGCTCTGCGTCGGCGGCGGGCTCGGCGTGCTGCCCGAGATGCAGCGCCAGGTGGTCGAGCGCTTCGGCTGGGTGACGGCGCGCGAGTTCGTGGACGGCTACACGCTCTCGCAGCTGACGCCCGGCCCCAACATGCTCGTCGCCGTGTTCGTCGGCTACCGGGCGTCCGGCGTGACCGGCGCGTGCCTGGCGGGGCTCGCGATGTTCCTGCCGACTTCCGTGCTCAGCGCGTTCGTCGCGCGCCGCTGGGAGCGCGTGCGCGAGAATGCCTGGGCGCTCGCCGCCGAGCGGGCCCTGGCGCCCGTCGGCATCGGCCTCATGGCGGCCGGCGTGTACACGCTGGCGCGCTCGGCGGTGCACGACCTGACCACGGCGGGGCTGGCCGCCGCGGCGACCGTCGTGCTCGGGTTCTCGTGGCTCCCGCCGGTCGCGGTGGTGCTCGCCGGCGGCGTGGTCGGCTGGGTCTTCGGTCTCTAGCGATCGTCTTGCGGAGGAATACTGATGACGCGGCGTGACGTCCTCCTGGTGCTGTTCGTCGTGGTGGTCACGGTCGGGCTCCTCGCGGGACCGGGGCCGGCGCAGGCGCAGCCGGCGCCGAGGAAGGATCCGCCCGCGCTGGTACCGCTGCCCGAGGGCCTGACGCCCGAGGAGCGGCGCGACATCGAGGTTTTCCGGCGCGCCTCGCCGTCGGTCGTCTTCATCACGTCGATCGCGCTCCGGCGCGACGTCTTCACGATGGACGTCCAGCAGATCCCGCAGGGCACGGGCAGCGGGTTCGTGTGGGACCGCCAGGGCCACATCGTGACCAACTTCCACGTCATCCAGGACGGCAACGCCTTCTCGGTGGCGCTCAGCGACCAGTCGGAGTGGGAGGCGCGGGTGGTGGGGATCGCGCCCGACAAGGACCTCGCGGTCCTCCACATCAAGGCGCCGGCGGAGAAGCTCCTGCCGCTCGCGCCCGGCACGTCGCGCAGCCTCCTCGTCGGCCAGCGCGTGCTGGCCGTCGGCAACCCGTTCGGGCTCGACCACTCGCTCACGATCGGCGTGGTGTCGGCGCTCGGGCGCGAGCTCCGCTCGCCGAACGGCCGCCGCATCCGCGACGTCATCCAGACCGACGCCGCGATCAACCCCGGCAACTCGGGCGGGCCGCTGCTCGACTCGAGCGGCCGGCTGATCGGCGTCAACGCGGCGATCTTCAGCCCGAGCGGCGCGTCGGCGGGGATCGGATTCGCCGTCCCGGTGGACACCGTCACGCGCCTGGTCCCGCAGCTCATCGCGCGGGGCCGGGCGGTCCAGGCCGGTATCGGCGTGAGCCTGATCCCCGACCGCCACAACGCCCAGCTCAAGATCGACGGCGTTGCGCTCGCCGAGGTCGCGCCCGACGGGCCCGCGGGGCGCGCCGGGCTCCAGGGTGTTCAGGTGACGCGGACGCGCCGCTTGATCCTCGGCGACCGCATCGTGGCCGTGGACGGCAAGCCGGTGAAGTCGGAGGACGACCTGCGCGACCTCTTCGAGGCCGCGGGCGTCGGGAAGACCGTGACGCTCACCGTCGTCCGCGGCGACGCGCGGCGCGACGTGCGCGTGCAGCTCGTCCAGGTCGAGTAGGGCGCCCGGATCATCGCGCCACGTCCACCCAGCCGCGGCGCGACCCCGAGGCGAGGACGGCGTCGAGGACCGCCTGGGCCCGCATCCCGTCGGCGAGCGACGGCGACGCCGGCGCGCCCGTCCGGATCGCCTCGAGGAGGTGGCGCACGAGTGGAGCGATCGTCGCCTTGCCCGTGACCTCGAGCTGGTCGCCCTCGCCGGCGGCCGGCGGCGCCGCAGCGCGTGGGGTCACGGGCTGGAGGCCGGCGCCGCCCGCCGCCGCGCGGAGCTCCCCCTCGTACCAGCGCGGGCCTTCGCGCGCCGCGCGGTAACTCACCGCGCCGCGCGTCCCGTAGGCTTCCAGCGTGTGCTCGGAGGTACCGTGGGCGACGCGGCTCACGGCGAGCGTCACCTGGGCCCCCGAGTCGAGCTCGCCGAGCACCGTGCAGTAGTCCTCGGTGTCCGGGGGGTGGTCGACGCCCGGCGCGGAGCGCGACGGATACGCGATGCCGGCGTGGGCGGCGACGCGCCGCCACTCGCCGAAGCTCCAGCGCACCAGGTCGATCAGGTGCACGCCCATGTCGCCCATGGCGCCGTGCCCCGCCTGCGCGCGATCCATCCGCCACGTCGCCGCCGCGCCCTCCTCCGCCCAGCGCGCGCCGAGCCACCGGAGCGCCAGGTGCAATGGACGGCCGACGGCGCCGTCGCGCACGCGCGCGTGGAGCTCCTGCATGCCGGCCGTGAAGCGCCAGTTGAAGCACGTCATCGCGACGCGGCCCGCGCGGGCACCGGCGTCCACCATCGCGCGCGCCTCGCCGGCCGTCATCGCGACCGGCTTCTCGCAGAGGACGTGGGCGCCCTGGGCGAAGGCGCGAAGCGCGATCGCGTGGAGGTGCGGTGGCGTCGCGATCACGACGATCTCCGGCTTCGCGCGCTCGAGCATGTCCTCCCAGCGCCCGAACACCTGCGGCACGCCGTAGCGGTCGGCGATCGTCTTCGCGGCCGCCTGGTCACGCTGGCAGACGGCAACGACGCGGCAGCCGGACGCCTGGAACGCGGGGATGTGGGCGCGGCCGAAGCCGAGCCCGACGATGCCGACCGTGGGCGCGGGCGTGATCATGGTGTGATACTACAACACCGCCAGAGGAGGCGACCGCATGTCAGCCATCTACCACGAGGGCCACCGCCGGCTGCAGGACCGCTTCGATACGCGGCGTCTCGCCGACCGGCTGGACGAGCGCATCGTCCACGATCGCCTCACCGATCAGGACCGGGAGTTCATCCGGCGCCTCGACATGTTCTTCCTCGCGACGGCCGACGCCGGGGGTCACCCGAACTGCTCCTACAAGGGGGGCGACCCGGGGTTCGTGCGCGTCCTCGACGAGCGCACGCTCGCGTTCCCGAGCTGGGACGGCAATGGCATGTACCTGTCCCTGGGCAACTTGGCCGCCAATCCGCACATCGGGCTGCTGTTCATCGACTTCGAGAAGCAGCGCCGCCTGCGGCTGAACGGGGTCGCGAGCATCGACGAGCGCGATCCGCTGCTCGACGAGTATCCGGGGGCGCAGCTCGTCGTCCGCGTGAGCGTCCGCGAGGTGTTCCCGAACTGCCCGCGCTACATCCACAAGCTCCAGCCGGTCGAGCGGTCCGCGTTCGTGCCGCGGGCCGGTTGCACGCCGCCCGCCCCCGACTGGAAGAAGAGCGATCTGGCGCGGGACGTCCTGCCCGCGAACGATCCCGCGAGGGAGGCGCGATAGGCGCGCGCCCCGGAAATTGACAACGCCCGCGGCGGGGTGATAGCCAGAGGTAGGGTGACTCCGCAGGAGACCTTCCGGAAGCTCGCCGGCAACATCGAGACGGTGATGAAAGGGCAGGCGGCGGCGATCCGCAAGCTCCTCGCCGCCTTTGCCAGCGGCGGGCACGTCCTGCTCGAGGACTACCCGGGGACCGGCAAGACGACGCTCGCCAAGGCCCTCGCGCGCTCCGTCGGCGCCACCTTCAAGCGGATCCAGTTCACGCCGGACCTGCTGCCGTCGGACATCCTCGGCGTGTCGGTCTACGACCAGCAAGCCCAGATCTTCCGCTTCCATGAGGGCGCGGTCTTCACGAACATCCTGCTCGCCGACGAGATCAACCGGGCCTCGCCACGCACCCAGTCGGCGCTGCTCGAGGCGATGGCGGAGAGCCAGGTGTCGATCGAGGGCCGGTCCTACAGCCTCGGAGAGCTGTTCTTCGTCATCGCGACGCAGAACCCGGTCGAGTTCCGCGGCACCTACCCCTTGCCCGAGGCGCAGATGGACCGGTTCGCGCTCCAGTTCGCGCTCGGTTACGTGCCGCCGGAGGACGAGGTGGCCATCCTCTCGGCCCAGGAGCAGCGCCATCCGATCGACGCGGTGACGCCGGTCGTGACCATGGAGGACGCGCTGGAGCTCCGCCGCCGCGCGAAGGACGTCCGCATGAGCGACGAGCTCAAGCGCTACGCCGTGGACATCGTGCGCGAGACGCGCGCGGCGCCCGGCGTCCAGCTCGGCGCGAGCCCGCGCGCCTCGCTCGCCCTCATGAAGGCGGCGCAGGCGCTGGCACTCCTCGACGGCGGCGAGTTCGTCGTGCCCGAGCACGTCCAGGAGCTGGCCGTGCCGGTCGTCGCCCACCGGCTCGTGATCGATCCGCAGGCGCGCTTCTCCGGCGTGACCGCGCGGGGGATCGTCGAGGAGATCGTGAAGAAGGTGTCCGTGCCGGCTTGAAGCGCGTCTGGTACCGTCTCTTCCGCGGCACGTCGACGCTCCAGCACCGCCTGGGCCGGCGGTTCACGAGGTCGGGGAAGCTCGTCCTCGGTGCGCTCGGCGCCGCCGCGGTGATCGGCTTCGACACCAACCGCACCGTCGGCTACCAGGCGTTCACCTTCCTCCTGGCGCTCTTGCTCCTCGCCCTCGCGTGGCGCTTCGGCTTCCGGCCACGCCTGACCGTGCGCCGCGTGCTCCCGAGGTTTGTGACGGCGGGCGAGCCGGCGACATACCGCGTGATTCTCAGAAACGAGGCTGGGCAGCTCGAGCGCGGCCTCGTTCTGCTCGAGAACCTTGCCGACCCACGGCCCTCGTTCGAGGAGTTCGTCCGAGCGCGCGAGCCCGGCGAGGAGCGGCGCAACTGGTTCGACCGCAAGGTCGGCTACCCGCGCTGGGACTGGCTGGTCTCCCGCAACCAGGTCGCCGCCATCGCCGAGCGCCCGCTCCCGCCGCTGCCGCCCGGCGACGCGGGCGAGGTGCGGGTGGAGCTCGGGCCGCGGCGCCGGGGCCGGCTCGAGTTCACCGGCGTCACGATCGCGCGGCCGGACCCGTTCGGCCTCGTCAACGCGCTCCACGAGGTTCCGCTCCCGCAGTCGCTCCTGATCCTGCCGAAGCGCTATCCGATGCCCGACCTGGAGCTTCCCGGGACGCGGAAGTACCAGCGGGGAGGCGTGGCGCTCGCGTCGTCGGTCGGCGACTCCGAGGAGTTCATGGCGCTGCGCGACTACCGGCCCGGCGACCCGATGCGCCGCATCCACTGGAAGAGCCTCGCGCGCGTCGGCAAGCCCGTCGTTCGCGAGTACCAGGGCGAGTTCTTCGTGCGCCACGCGCTCGTGCTGGACACGTTCTCGGACGCGGACGTCAGCGACGTCTTCGAGGAGGCCGTCTCCGTCGCGGCGTCGCTCGCGCTCGCGATCCGGACGCAGGACTCGCTGCTGGACCTGCTCTTCGTCGGGCCCGAGACCTACTGTTTCACGGCGGGCCGCGGGCTCGGCAGCGCCGACCGGATGCTCGAAGTCTTGGCCGGCGTGCGCGCGTGCCGCGACAAGCCCTTCCGGACGCTCCACCACGCGGTCCTCGAGCGGCATGACGCGCTGAGCGCCTGCGTCTGCGTCCTCCTCGCGTGGGACGAGCCGCGGCGGCAGTTCGTCCGCCACCTCCGCGCGCTCGGCACGCCGACGCGGGCCTT
>JBGPIS010000073.1:0-8721 GCA_041484965.1 Methylomirabilia bacterium | reverse complement strand
CGCTCATCGAGACCCTCGCGCGCGTCCGGCTCGCGATCGATGCACGGGCGATTCGGCCGCGGAACTCGGCGCTCGCGGTCGCCGGCGGCGCGGAGATCTACGTGGACCTCACGGGCATCGTAGACCTCGCCGCCGAGCGGCAGCGGCTCGAGAAGGAGATCAAGAAGGTCGGAGAGTCGGTGGACTTCCTCAACGCGAAGCTCGCCCGGCCCGAGTTCGTCGAACGCGCGCCCGCGGAGATCGTCGCGCGTGAGCGCGGTCGGCTCGCCGAGCAGGAGACGCTCCACGCCAAGCTGGTGGCGAGCCTCGGATGGGTCGATGACGGCTCCCGCTAGGCCGTCGCCGCCCGTCGTCCGGCTTCCAGCCGTCGAATCCACGCAGACCGTCGCGTTCCGGCTCGCGGCCGAAGGCGCCGCGGACCGCACCGTGGTCGTCGCCGACCATCAGTTCGCGGGCCGCGGCCGCCGCGGCCGCGCGTGGACCGACGCCCCCGGCACGAGCCTGCTGGCGTCGATCCTGATCCGGCCCCGCGCTCCGATGTCGCTCTGGCCGGCCGTTTCGCTGACGGCCGGGGTGGCGGTCGCCGACGCCCTGCGCCGACTCACCAGTCTCGACGTGAGGCTCAAGTGGCCGAACGACGTCCTCGTGGGGGGTCGTAAGCTCGCCGGGATCCTGCTCGAGTCGCGGGTCGGCCCCGACCCCGTGCTCGTCATCGGAGTCGGGATCAACCTCGCCCAGCGGGAGTTCGCCCCGGAGATCGCCGGCGGTGCCACGTCCGTCGCGCTCGAGACGGGGCGGGCGCTCGAGCGCGACGCGGTCCTCGAGGCGGTGCTCGAGGAGTTCGACGCGCGCAGGGCCGAGCTCGAGGGGCCGGGCTTCGGTCCCGTGCGCGAGCGCTGGCTCGCGCTGAGCGAGACGGTGGGGCGGTCCGTGACGATCGACGCGATCCGCGGCGTCGCGGTGGGTCTCGACGCCGACGGCGCCCTCCTGGTTGACGACGGGGACGGCGTACGGCGGGTCATCGCCGGGGAGATCGCCACGCAGGAAGCCGCGGGGGAGCGCCGCGGGAGGGCGGACCATGCTGCTCGTCGCTGACGTCGGCAACACCAACACGAAGATCGGCGTCTTCGACGGCCCGCGCCTGCTCGTCTCGTGGCGGCTCACGAGCCGGCGCGAGCAGACGGCCGACGAGTACGGCGTGCTCATCGAGACGCTGCTCCGCACGCGTGGGATCCAGCCGGCAGACGTTCACGGCGTCGCCATCTCGAACGTGGTGCCACCCGTGCACCAGACGCTCGAGGGGATGTGTGAGAAGTACTTCGGCCACCCGGCGTTCTTCGTCGAGCCGGGTGTGAACACGCGGCTGCCGCTCGCAGTGGACGCGCCGCGGGAGGTGGGGGCGGACCGCTACGTGGACGCCTACGCGGCGACCGTGATCTACGGGCCACCGCCCCTGATCGTGATCGACTTCGGTACCGCCACCACGTTCAACTGCGTGAACGCGCGCGGCGAGTTCATCGGCGGTGCGATCGCACCGGGGCTCACCACCTCGGTGGACGCGCTCGTGGCCCGCGCGGCCCGGCTCTACCGTGTGGAGCTCGTGCGGCCGAAGGAGGCGATCGGGCGCAGCACGGTGACGAACATCCAGTCGGGCGCGATCTACGGCTACGCGGGCCTCGTCGACGGCCTCGTCGATCGGATGAAGTCGGAGCTGGGCGGCACGGCGAAGGTGATCGCCACCGGCGGGAACGCCGCGCTCGTCGTGGACGTCGCCCGCGCGATCGACCACGTCGACGAGCACCTCAGGCTCGAAGGCCTGCGCCGTCTCTACGGCGAGGCGCATCCGACGCTCCCCGCCGTTGACACACGGTGAGGCGATCGGTATACTGCTACAAAATATAGTGTGGCCGGGAGGCGGCGATCCCTATATACGGGATCGTGGCGTGGAACGGGGCGGTTGACAGACGGGAGGGTGACCGATGGGGATGTGGGTCGGACGAGGGCGCAAGGCGAGGGTCGCGTACGGGTTCGATGACATCGCCCTGGTCCCCGGGACGGTCACGGTCAACCCGAACGAAGTCGACATCTCCTGGGAACTTTGCGGCCACCGCTACGAGCTGCCGATCATCGCCGCGGCCATGGACGGGGTCGTCGGGCCCAAGCTCGCGAGCGAGATGGGCCGGCACGGCGGCCTCGGGGTCCTGAACCTCGAAGGCATCTTCTCCCGCTACGCCAACCCCGACGACGTCCTCGAGCGCATCGTGTCGGCCAGCCAGGAAGAGGCCACGAAGATCATCCAGTCGATCTACGGCGAGCCCATCAAGGAAGAGCTGATCCACCAGCGGATCAGGGAGATCAAGAAGGGCGGCGGCCCCGCCGTCGTCTCCTCGATCCCTCAGCGCGCCGAGCGCTTCGCGCAGATCGCCCAGGAGGCGGGCGCCGACATCTTCGTGGTGCAGTCCACCGTCACGACCGCCCGGCACCTCGCCACCGAGTACACCCCGGTCGATCTCCGGAAGCTCAAGAAGTCGCTCGCGATTCCCCTCGTCATCGGCAACGTCGTCAACTACGAGGCGTGTCTCGAGCTGATGGACACGGGCGCCGACGCGCTCCTGATCGGCGTCGGGCCGGGCGCCGCGTGCACGACCCGCGAGGTGCTCGGGCTCGGGGTGCCGCAGGTGACCGCCACTGCGGACGCCGCCGCGGCGCGCGACTTCCACTACAAGCAGAAGGGGCGCTACGTCCCGATCATCACCGACGGCGGCATGACGACGGGCGGCGACGTCTGTAAGGCGCTGGCATCGGGCGCCGACGCCGTCATGATCGGCTCCGCGTTCGCCCGCGCGATCGAGGCGCCCGGCCGTGGCTACCACTGGGGCATGGCGACCCCGCACGCGAACCTGCCACGCGGGACGCGCATCCGCGTCGGGATCGCGGGCCCCCTCGAGCAGATCCTGTTCGGGCCGGCGTTCACCGAGGACGGCACGCTCAATCTGGTCGGCGCGATCCGGACGTGTATGGGCTCGGTCGGCGCGCGGACGATCAGGGAGTTGCAGCAGACGGAGCTCATCATCGCGCCGACGATCAAGACGGAAGGGAAGGTCTTCCAGCAGGCTCAGAAGCTGGGGCGCCCCCGGTAGAGCCGGGCGCCCGCATGATCGCGACCGACAAGATCGCGGTCCTGGACTTCGGCGGCCAGTACACGCAGCTGATCGCCCGGCGGGTCCGTGAGATGTCCGTCTACTCCGAGGTCTTCTCCTGCACCCAACCGATCGAACCGATCCTCACCGGGGGCTACAAGGGCATCATCCTCTCCGGCGGACCGTCGAGCGTCTACGAGGACGGCGCACCGCTCCCGCCGAAGGCCTTGTTCGACTCCGGCATCCCCATCCTCGGCATCTGCTACGGCATGCAGGCGATGGGCTACCTGCTCGGCGGCCACGTCGTGCCAGCGGAGCGCCGGGAGTACGGCAAGGCCGAGGTCCTGCTCCAGGGGGAGAGCCCGCTTCTCCGCGGGATCGAGCCCGACGCCAAGGGCTGCCTGGCGGTATGGATGAGCCACGGCGATACCGTGCTGCGGCCACCGAAAGGCTTCGCGGCGCTCGGCTCGACGCCGAACTGCCCGGTGGCGGCGATGGCCGACGAGCAGCGAAAACTCTACGCCGTGCAGTTCCATCCGGAGGTCGTCCACACGCCGCAGGGGCGGAAGATCTTCGACAACTTCCTCGCCCTCTGCGGCGCGAACCGCAGCTGGTCCATGGCGGGCTTCATCGACACCACGGTGGAGGGGATCCGCACGCGTGTCGGGAACCAGCGGGTGTTGTGCGCCTTGTCCGGGGGCGTCGACTCTTCGGTCGTCGCCGTGCTGGTGCACCGGGCGATCGGCGACCAGCTCACGTGCGTCTTCGTGGACAACGGGCTCCTCAGGAAGGGCGAGGCCCCGTCGGTCGTCCACACCTTCCGTGACACATTTAAGATCAACCTCATCCATGTCGATGCATCCACCCAATTTCTGAACGCTTTGCGAGGCGTCACGGATCCAGAGATCAAGCGCAAGCGCATCGGGGCGGAGTTCATCGCGGTGTTCGAGAACGAGGCGCGGACGCTCGGCGAGATCCCGTGGCTCGCCCAGGGGACCCTTTACCCGGATGTGATCGAGTCGGTGTCGTTCCGAGGCCCCTCGGCCACCATCAAGACCCACCACAACGTCGGCGGGCTTCCAACGCGGATGCAGTTCAAGCTCGTCGAGCCCTTGCGCGAGCTCTTCAAGGACGAGGTCCGCCAGCTCGGCGAGCTGCTCGGGCTGCCCCCGGAGATCGTCTGGCGCCAGCCCTTCCCGGGGCCGGGGCTCGCGATCCGCGTCCTGGGCGAGGTGGCGCTCGACCGGCTCGAGATCCTTCGCGACGCCGACGCGATCGTCCAGGAGGAGGTCCGCGCCGCCGGCTTCGAGCGTGAGGTCTGGCAGGCGTTCGCCGTGCTCCTGCCGATCCGCACCGTCGGGGTGATGGGCGACTTCCGCACGTACGCGCAGGTGATCGCGCTCCGCGCCGTCATGAGCCAGGACGCCATGACGGCCGACTGGGCGCGGCTGCCCTACGACCTGCTCGGCCGCATCTCCAACCGCATCATCAACGAGGTGAAGGGCGTCAATCGGGTGGTCTTCGACATCTCGTCGAAGCCCCCGGCCACGATCGAGTGGGAGTGACCGGACGGGCGATGCATCACGCCGAGTTCGTCCATCTGCACGTCCATTCGGAGTACAGCCTCCTCGACGGCGCGGCCCAGCTCGAGAAGCTCGTCCAAAAGGCGAAGGACCTGCGCTTCCCCGCGATCGCGCTGACCGATCACGGCAACCTCTTCGGGGCGGTCGACTTCTACCTGGCGGCGCAGAAGGCGGGCGTCAAGCCGATCCTCGGCTGCGAGCTCTACGTGGCCCCGGGGAGCCGCAAGGAACGGGGCTCGCACGACGGCGGCTACGAGGGCGCGAACCACCTGACGGTGCTCGTGCGCAACCGGGCGGGCTACAAGAACCTCATGAAGCTCGTGTCGAAGGCCTACCTCGAGGGCTTCTATTACAAGCCGCGCGTGGACAAGGAGCTGCTCGCCCAGCACGCCGACGGGTTGCTCGTCCTCTCCGGCTGCCTCAACTCCGAGGTCTCGCGCCTGCTCTCGGCGGGCGACACCCAGCGGGCGCAGGAGGCGGCGGGCTGGTACCAGGACGTCTTCGGCCGCGAGAACTACTTCATGGAGGTCCAGTGCCACGGCCTGGAAGAACAGACCACGGTGACCGCGGAAACACTGAAGATCGCGAAGGCGGTCGGCGCGAAGGTCGCCGGGACCAACGACTCTCACTATCTCGAGGGGGGGCACGCGAAGGCGCACGAGGCGCTGCTCTGCATCCAGACGGGCACGACCCTCACCGACCCGAGCCGCTTCCGCTTTTCGACACAGGAGTTCTACGTCAAGTCGGCGGAGGAGATGGCCCGCGTCTTCGTCGAGCTGCCCGAGGCCTGCCGCAACACGCTGGCCGTCGCCGAGCGCTGCAACCTCACGCTCGACTTCGACAGCTTCCATCTCCCGCACTACGTGGTGCCCGAGGGCCACACGCTCGACAGCTACCTCCAGGAGCTGGCGCGCGCGGGGCTTCGCCGGCGCTACGGGCCGAGTTCCGGCGACGCGATCGAGGCGCGGCTCGCCCATGAGCTCGGGGTCATCGAGAAGATGGGGTTCGCGGGGTATTTCCTCGTCGTCTGGGACTTCATCCGCTACGCGCGCGAGCAGAGGATCGCGGTCGGACCCGGGCGCGGCTCGTCGGCGGGATCGCTCACCGCCTACTGTCTGGGAATCACCAATATCGATCCGATGCGGTATGGACTGCTGTTCGAGCGATTCCTGAATCCGGAGCGAGTTTCGATGCCGGACATGGACATCGATTTTGCAGACGACCGGCGCGACGAGGTGATCCGCTACGTCGCCGACCGCTACGGGCGGGACCGGGTCGCCCACATCATCACCTTCGGGACGCTCGGCGCGAAGGCGGCGATCCGCGACGTCGGGCGGGTCCTCGGGATGCCGTACGCCGACGTGGACCGGCTGGCGAAGCTCGTGCCGAACTTCCCGCTGAACATCACGCTCGACGACGCCTACCAGAAGTCGCTGCCGCTCGCCGAGATGGTGAAGAGCCAGCCGCACGTCAAGGAGCTCTGGGACGTCGCCCGGACGCTCGAGGGGTGCACACGCCATGCGTCGGTCCACGCCTCCGCGGTCGTGATCTCCGACGATCCGCTCGACGAGCACATCCCGCTCTACAAGGACCCGAAGCGGCCCGAGCTGATCACCGGCTACGCGATGGGGCCCATCGAGAAGCTCGGACTCCTCAAGATGGACTTCCTCGGGCTCCGCACTCTCACGGTCCTCGCGAATACCGTCGCGCTCGTCCGCGAGTCCCGCGGGGTCGAGCTAGACCTCGACGCGATCCCGCTCGACGACGCCAGGACATACCAGCTTCTGAGCGAGGCCAGGACGTTTGGCGTCTTCCAGCTCGAATCCTCCGGGATGCGCGACGCGCTCCGCGGCCTCAAGCCCGAGCGGCTCGAGGACGTGATCGCCATGGTCTCGCTCTACCGGCCGGGTCCGATGGAGCTGATCGCCGACTTCATCGGGCGCAAGCACGGGCGCTCGAAGATCACGTACGAGCACCCCCTGATGGAGAAGTTCACGCGGGAGACGTACGGGATCATGGTCTACCAGGAGCAGATCATGCAGATCGCCTCCGAGATGGCGGGCTTCACCATGGGCGAGGCGGACACCCTCCGCCGCGCCATGGGCAAGAAGGATCGCGATCTCATGGCGACGCAGCGCGAGAAGTTCGTCGCGGGCTGCGCCGAGCGCTCGATCGCGAAGGCCAAGGCCGAGCGTGTCTGGGAGCTGATGGAGAAGTTCGCGGGCTACGGCTTCAACAAGTCGCACGGCGCGGCGTATGGGCTTGTCGCGTACCAGACGGCGTACTTCAAGGCGAACTATCCCGTGGAGTTCATGGCCGCCCTGCTGACGTCGGAAATGGGCGACACCGACAAGATCGTGACGTACATGGAAGAGTGCCGGGCCATGGGGCTCCGCGTCGAGCCGCCGGACGTGAACGTCTCGGCGGTCCAGTTCAGCGTCGCCGGTGACACGATCCGCTTCGGGCTCGCGGCGATCAAGAACGTCGGCGAAGCCGCGATGGAGTCCATCCTCAAGACCCGCGCCGAAGCGGGACCGTTCAAGTCGCTCGAGGACTTCTGCGCCCGTGTGGACCTGCGACTCGTCAACCGGCGGGTGGTCGAGTCGCTCGTCAAGGCCGGCGCCTTCGACTCGCTCGGGCTGCCGCGCGCGCACCTGTTCGCCACCGCCGACGCGGCGCTCGAGAGCGGCCAGCGTCAGCAGCGCGACCGCGCCGAGGGCCAGGCCTCGTTCTTCGACCTGCTGCCGGGGGGCCCGACGATGCCCGCCGCACAGCCGGCCGAGATGGTGCCGGAGTGGGACCAGGACCAGCGCCTCGGGTTCGAGAAGGAGGTCCTCGGCTTCTACATCTCGGGGCACCCGCTCGCCCGGTTCCGCGGTATCGTCGAGCCGCTCGGCATCACGACGACGGCCGAGCTCGGGCCCAAAGGCCACGGCGCCCGCGTGCTGCTCTTCGGCCACGCGCTGGGGCTCAAAGAGACGTCGACGAAGAGCGGCAATCGCATGGCGTTCTTCACCCTGGAGGACATGGACGGCGCGGTCGAGGTCACGGTGTTCCCCGAACCCTTCAAGGCCGCCGCGCCCGTCCTGCGCTCGCACGAGGCGCTCCTCGTACGGGGGCGCGTAGACGACGGCGACAAGGGGCGTGTGATCCTCGCCGAGGACATCCGTCTCCTGGAGCAGGCGCTGGCCGACGGAAACAGCCGCGCCCGGACCGGTCTGACGTCGGGCGAGCCCAACGCGTGCCGTGTCCGCGTGCCCGCGAGCGACGACCCGGCGGAGACGATCGCCACGCTCAGGCGACTCTGCGCCGAGCATCCGGGCCGGGTCCCGCTGTTCGTGCATCTCGTGGTCGCGTCACAGGAGGTCGTCGTCAGGGCGCGCGGGCTCTCGGTGGACCCGAGCCCCGAGTTGATCGCCAAGGCCGAGACGCTTCTCGGCCCGGGCGTCGTCACGGTGGAGTATGCCGGACGCGCTTGACTTCGAGGCGCCGCTGCTCGAGCTGGAGAACCGCATCGCGGCCCTCCAGGCCCAGGACGACTCGCCCAGGGCGCGCGATGAGATCGCGAAGCTCGAGGAGCGGCTCGACCGTCAGCGCCAGAAGACCTACGCGAGCCTCACCGCGTGGCAGCGGACGCAGCTCGCTCGCCATCCGAAGCGGCCCCACACGCGAGACTTCATCCGACTCCTGTTCGACGACTTCATCGAGCTCCACGGTGACCGCCTGTACGGCGACGACGCGGCGGTGGTCGGAGGTCTCGCCCGGTTCGAGGGGCAGGGTGTGGTCGTCATCGGCCACCAGAAGGGACGGGACACCCGCGAGAAGATCGCCCGAAACTTCGGGATGCCCCACCCCGAGGGCTACCGGAAGGCGCTCCGCCTCATGCAGCTCGCCGAGAAGTTCACCAAGCCGGTGGTCACCTTCATCGACACGCCCGGCGCCTACCCGGGCGTCGGCGCCGAGGAGCGCGGCCAGGCGGAAGCGATCGCCCGCAATCT
>JBGPIS010000072.1:0-8756 GCA_041484965.1 Methylomirabilia bacterium | reverse complement strand
GTGGCCACCTCGCGCAGCTCCGCCCCGATCCGCTCGAGCACCGGCGGATCGATCCCGTAGCCCTGGCCTCCGGCGAGCGCTTCCCCCGAAAGCTTCAGGACAATACGGCGGTAGGCCGGCCGCGCGGTGCCAGCACCCGCCGCCATGCCTACCCCGCCTCGCCGACCTGGAACCGCGCGAAGCGCTTGACGACGACGCGCTCGCCCGTCTTCGCGTTCACGCCGTCGACGAGATCCTTGATGCGGGTCTTGCCCGAGGCGTCCTTGATGAACGGCTGCTCGAGCAGGCACTGCTCGCCGTAGAACTTCTCCAGTTTGCCCTCGATGATCTTGTCGATCACCTGCGGCGGCTTCTTCTGGTCGGCGAGCTGGCCGCGGTAGATCTCGCGCTCCTTTTCGACCGCGGTGGCGGGGACGTCCTCGCGCGACACCCACACCGGGTTCGCCGCGGCGACCTGCATGCCGAGGTCCTTGACCAGCTCCTGGAAGACGGGGGTCTTGGCGACGAAGTCCGTCTCGCAGTTCACCTCGACGAGCACGCCGAGCTTGGCGCCCGGGTGGACGTACGTGCCGACGACGCCCTCACGCGCGTCGCGGTGCGCCCGCTTGGCCGCGGCCGCCAGCCCCTTCTTCCTCAGGTATTCGACGGCGCTCTCGAGGTTGCCCTTGGCCTCCTGCAGCGCCTCCTTGCAGTCCATCACCCCCGCGCCGGTCCGGTCGCGGAGCTCCTTCACCCGCTGGGCGCTCGACGCCATCGCTAGCCCTCCGTCTCGGCCGCGGCCAGCTCCGCCGGGACGGTCTCGGCCGGGGTCTCGGGCGTCGCCGCCTCGGCCTCGTCCTTCGCGAGCGTGCCCCGCCCCTCGTTGATCGCGTCGGCGACGCGCGAGGTGATGAGCCGGACGGCGCGGATCGCGTCGTCGTTGCCGGGGACCGGGTAGTCGATCCCGGTGGGGTCGCAGTTGGTGTCCACGATCGCGACGATCGGGATGCTCAGCCGTTGCGCCTCGGCGACGGCGATCCGCTCCTTGCGCGGGTCGATGATGAACACCGCCGACGGCAGCGACTCCATCGCCTTGATGCCGACGAGCGCCTTGTCCAGCTTCGCCCGCTCGCGGTCGAGCTCGAGCGCCTCCTTCTTCGGGAGCCGCTCGTACTCGCCCGTCTCCTTCATCTCCTCGAGCTTCTTGAGTCGCGCGATCGACTTGCGGATCGTCGCGAAGTTCGTCAGCGTCCCTCCCAGCCAGCGCTGGTTGACGTAGAACATCGCGCACCGGCTCGCCTCCTCGAACACGGTCTCCTGGGCCTGCTTCTTGGTCCCCACGAAGAGCACCGTGCCGCCGCCCGCCGCCAGGTCGCGGACGAACGCGTAGGCCTCGCGGAACTTTTTGAGCGTTTTCTGCAGATCGATGATGTAGATGCCGTTGCGCTCGCCGAAGATGTACTTCTGCATCTTCGGGTTCCAGCGCTTGGTCTGGTGGCCGAAGTGCACTCCGGCCTCGAGCAGTTCCTTCATCGTTAACGTCGCCATGTCTCTCCCTTCGGTTGGCCTCCGCCGCGCCACGGCAGCCTGTCGTCGGGCTGGCCGACCGAATTCGCGCGGCGTGCGTGATGGTGTGCTACGTCGTGTACTTCCCGTTGATCCGCACGTACTCCTCGGAGAGATCGCACGTCCAGACGCGATCCTCCCCCCGGCCCAGGCCGAGGTCGATCGTGATGTCGTACTCCTGGCCCCCCATGATCTCGCGGACACGTTCGAGGCGCACGCCCTCTCGCAGCACGCCCCGCTCGACAACCCGCTCGTCCTGGAACAGGATCGAGATCCTCTCCTGCTCTACGCGCGCCGCCGACTTCCCCAGGGCCATGACGATCCGGCCCCAGTTCGGATCGGCGCCGTTGAGCGCCGTCTTCACCAGAGGCGAGTTCGCCACGCTGCGCGCCGCCAGCAGGGCGTCGCGTCGGCTCGCCGCGCCGCGCACGGTGATCGAGACCAACTTGGTCGCGCCCTCGCCGTCGGCCACCAGCATCCGCGCCAGCTTCGTCATCAGAGCCTCGAGGCCGGCGGAGAACTGGCGGAGCCCTCGCCCGCCCTCCTCGAGCGGCGCGTTCTCGGCGAGCCCGTTGGCGAGCACCGCGACCGTGTCGCTCGTGGACTGGTCCGAATCCACGGTGATCCGGTTGAAGGACCGGTCCACCGCGCGGCGCAGGGCCCCCCGAAGCGCGTCGCGGGTCACGGCGGCGTCCGTCGCGACGAAGCAGAACATGGTCGCGAGGTGCGGCTCGATCATCCCGACGCCCTTCGCGATCCCGCCGATCGTCACCGGCCGCCGGTTCACGTCGAGCCGCAGCGCGGCCTCCTTCGGTCGCGTGTCGGTCGTGAGGATCGCCTCCGCGGCGGCCCGGCCGCCCTGCGGCGACAGCGCCTTCACGAGCTTCGGCAGCGCTGCGCGGACCTTGTCCATCGGGAGCGGCACGCCGATCACACCGGTGGACGCGACCAGGACGTGAGTCGCCGGGATCCGCAGCAGCTCGCTCGTGAGCTTCGTCATCTCACGCGCATCCTTGATGCCCCGCTCGCCCGTGCAGACGTTCGAGCAGCCGCTCGAGGCGACGATCGCCTGTGCCTGCCCGCCACGCGCGTGCTCCATGGACACCAGCACCGGCGCGCCCTTGACTTGGTTCGAGGTGAACTCCGCGGCGACACGCGCGGGCGCGGTGGAATGGATGAGCGCGAGGTCCTTCTTGCCGCTCGGCTTGATGCCCGCCGCGACGCCGCCCGCGAGGATCCCGGGGACGGCGGTCACGCCGCCCTCGAGCCAGTCGAGATCCAGAGCCGCCATCGGGTTAGGGGTACACCGGCGGCGCCTCGAGCCCCGCCCGCTCGGACCAGCCCAAGAGGATGTTGAGATTCTGGACGCCGTTGGCCGACCCGCCCTTGCCGAGGTTGTCGATCGCCGACACGCACACCGCCCGGCCCGTCCGGGAGTCCGCGACGACCGTGACGTCGCAGTAGTTCGACCCGGCGACGCCGCGCGTCGTCGGCCGCTCGCCCTCGTCGAGCACGCGGACGAACGGCTCGCCGGCGTAGAACTCGCGGTAGACGTCGAGCAGCGCGGCTGTCGAGAGCGCGGCCGCGAGCGGCACCGAGGCAGTGGTGAAGAGCCCGCGATTCAGCGGCAGGAGGTGCGGCGTGAAGGAGACGCGGACGGGTGAGCCCGCGAGCGCGCCGAGCTCCTGCTCGATCTCCGGCGTGTGGCGGTGACTCGCGATCGCGTAGGCCTGCACGTTCTCGTTCGCCTCGGTGTAGAGGTACATCGGCTCGCTCTTCCGACCCTGCGCGCCGGCGCCGGTGACGCCGGACTTGCCGTCGATGACGATGCCGTCGAGCTTCGCGAGCCCCCGCTTGAGCAGCGGCGCCGTCGCGAGCACCGCGCCCGCCGGATAACAGCCCGGCGACGCGACGAGGGACGCGCCCGCGATCGCCTTCCGGTGGAGCTCGGGCAGCCCGTAGACCGCCTCGGCGAGCCCGGGCAGATCGGTGTGCGGCGCCTTGTACCAGATGACGTAGTCGTTCGGATCGTGCAGCCGGTAGTCCGCCGACAGGTCGATCGCCTTGACACCCCGGCGGCGCAGGACCGGCACGACCCGCTGCGATTCCAGGTGGGGCAGCGCGAGGAAGATGACGTCCGCGACGCCCGCGAGCCACTCGGCGTCGAGATCGTGGAACCGGAGATCGCTGAGGCCGCGGAGATGGGGGTACGCGCGGCCGAGGGGCTCGCCGGCGAGCCGGTCCGACGTCACGCCGGTCAGCGTGACCTTGGAATGGCCGAGCAGGAGCCGCAGGAGCTCGGCTCCCATGTAGCCGCTCGCCCCGGCCACCGCAACGCGCGCCACGTCAGCCCGCCCAGGCACTACCGCTTCGAGTACTGGAACTTCTGGCGCGCGCCAGGCTGGCCGTACTTCTTCCGCTCGCGCATCCGCGGATCGCGGGTGAGGAGGCCCGCCTTCTTGAGCGGCAGGCGGAGCTTGTCGTCGAAGCGGGTGAGCGCGCGGGCGATCCCGTGACGCACGGCGCCGGCCTGGCCCGACGGCCCGCCGCCGCCGACCGTGACGAGCACGTCGAACTGGCCGACCGTGTTCGTCACCTCGAGCGGCTGCGCGATGATCATGCGCAGGGTCTCGCGCGGGAAGTAGTCCTCGAAGGCACGCCGGTTGACGACCAGGCGCCCGGATCCGGGACGGATCCACACGCGGGCGACCGACGTCTTGCGGCGCCCCGTTGCGTAGAATCTGTCGAGCACGGCCATCAGCGAACCTCCGCGGTTTTCGACGTCGTCCGGCGAGCCGGCGCCGGCAGCGGCTCGGGCTGCTGGGCCTGGTGCGGGTGGGCGGCGCCTCGGTAGACCTTCAGCTTCTTCGCCATCGCCTTGCCGAGCCGATTCTTGGGGAGCATCCCCTGCACGGCCCACTCGATGACGCGCTCGGGGTGGCTCCGGAGCATCGTCTCCGCGCTGATGTCGCGCAGGCCTCCGATGTAGCCACTGTGCCAGCGATAGCGCTTGTCTTTAAGCTTGCGTCCGGTGAGGTGGATCTTCTCGGCGTTCACGACCACCACGTGATCGCCCACGTCCAGATGCGGAGCGAAGGTGGCTTTGTGCTTACCGCGGAGGATTGACGCGACGCGGCTGGCCAGGCGTCCGAGCACCTGGCTGTCGGCGTCGACGACGAACCACTTCCGTTCGATCTCGCTTTCCTTCGGCATCAGCGTCGGCATCGCTTCCCCTTGACAGCTCTAAGTAGGCGTCCACACAGAAAAAATCGCAAAGACTAACGTTAAAGGAAAACCCCGCCACTGTCAACGCTTAGCCGACGACACGCGCGTCTTGCCCGGCCAGGGGCAGACTGCCTTGACGGGACACGCCGGGCAGAGCGGTGCCCGGGCCGAGCAGGTCCGGCGTCCGTGAGTCGTGATCAGATGCGTCGTCAGCGTCCACTCGCGGCGCGGCAGCACCTCGACCAACTGGTCGTGGATCCGGTTGGGGTCGTCGGATCGGGCCAGTCCCAGGCGCTGAGAGACGCGGAAGACGTGAGTGTCCACGGCGATCGCCGGCTCGCCGAAGGCGTTCCCGAGGACGACGTTGGCCGTCTTGAGGCCGACGCCCGGCAATGCCACGAGCGCCTCGCGCGTTCGGGGGACCTCACCGCCGTGCCGCTCGGTGAGCGCCCGCGCCATGCCAACGACCGACCGGGCCTTTGCCCGGAAGAACCCGGTCGAGTGGATCTCGCGCTCCAGCGTGGCGAGGCTGGCCCGCGCCCAGTCGCCCGCCGTCCGGTACTTCCCGAAGAGCGCGGGCGTCACCATGTTCACGCGCTCGTCGGTGCACTGGGCGGCCAGGATCGTCGCGACGAGGAGCTCGAGTGGCGTCTCGAAGTTGAGGGCGATCTTGGCGTCGGGATAGGCCTTCTTCAGCGCCCGGACGATCTTGAGCGCCCGCGCGCGCTTAGCCGGAAGCGGCTCTCGCATGATGACTCTCCGTTCAGGGGTAGGACGAGATCCTGATGGCGTCGGGAGTGACCGTCACGCGGCCGATCTCGACCGGCACGGGCAGCCGGCTCGCCAGTCTCAGCGAGGGATCATACCCGCGAACCACCCAGTCCACGAGAAGTGAGGGAACCGGCACGCCGCCAACCCTGACCCGCTCGAACGCGAGGGCGAAGGGCCGGTCGGCCGCGGGAACGATGCGGACGCGCGCCGACACGTCGGGGCCGGGCAGGCGAACCGAGAACGCAAGGGCGCCGTCTTCGAGCGCGACCGACGCCTGACGGAAGCCCTTCAGGTCCCGGAGGAACGCGGCGAGGTCAGCCGGCCCGATGGTCGCCCGTTCGAGGCCGACCCCTCCGGCGTCGAGCGGGTCGAGCCGGCCCTCCGCCGCGAGGCTCCACGGGTTCATAAGAACGTCGTGGAAGACGACCGAGACGTCGTGAACGCGCAGCAGGGCCGCCTGCCGCCGCCCGAGGTCGCCGACCGTCGCCGCGGCAGCCCGCACCTCGATCCGCCGCACGCGGCCCGCGAGGATTCCGCGGTCGTGGACGACGCGAACCTCGAGCCCCTCGACGTCCCGCGCCACCGCGTTGAGCCGGCGCCGGACGGCGTCCTCGAGCGCCCGCCCCAGGCGCGCCGGCGGCGCCGCGACGTCGCCAAGGATGCGCCGCGCGCGGATCGTGGCCGTCGAGCCGTCGGGGAGCGCGAACTCGCCGATCACCGGAAAGACGCGCGCCAGATGGAGATCGGTGGCGAGTCGTTCGGCAATGCGGCGGGGCTTCTCCGCCGTCCACGCGGGCCCCTGGGCGCCCGTCTTGAGGATCATGTATTCGATGCCGACCGGCTCCTCGTCCCAGGCGCGCGTCCAGCGCAGCGGGAGCCCGTCCCGCACCGCGTAGTAGCGGAAGTTGCTCACGGAGAAGAAGTTGTCGTTCGGCACGACGCTCACCATGGCCGCGGCGTCGCGACTCTCGCGGCGGAGGAGCGCCAGCATCTCGCGATGCCGCCAGTTGCCGCGCATCGGCGGCGACTCGAGCAGGAGCGGGACGCCGAGCCCGGGCAGCGGGAAGCTCGGGGGCACCGCAAACGCCGTCGCGCCCACCTGCGCCGCCGCCCCGACCACGAGCGCCGCGAGAGCCAGCGATCTCACGCGCCCGCGCAGCGCCCCGAACCCCATGCCCGCCAGGACGGCGGCGAACGGCAGGAGGGGGAGCGTGTAGCGGAGGTTCTTGTTCTGGATCAGGCCGACGAGGAGGAACGGCCCCAGCGCGGTCGCGAGCAGGAGCCACCGCCCCCGGCGCAGGGCCACGACGAGCCCGATCGCGAAGAGAAGCGCGGCCACGAGTCCGAACTGGGGCACGAACCACCTCGGGTAGAACAGAAGCCCCGCGGCGCTGAACGGGTCCGGATGACCCGACTCGGCGGCCTGCCTGAACGCGCGGGCGGCGATGTCAGGAGCGAACCCGTAGAGCCTCGGCCCGTACCACGGCAGGCTCAGCGCGGCCGCGGTCAGTCCCGCGAGCGCCAGGTTGCCCAGGGCACGGCAGGACCGGATGCGGGCCGCCACGAAGACCAAGGGCGGCAGGATGTACGCCGCGAACGGCGGCTTGGTGAGCATGCCGAGGGCGAGCACGACGCCGACGGCCCAGGACCGGCCGCCGCGCTCGAACCCCTCCGTCCGCAGCAGCAGGAGCACCGTGAGGGCGACCATGGAGGCGAGCGGCAGGTCAAGCTGAAATCGGAGCGACGAAAACACGACGAACGGCGCGCTTCCGAAGACGAGCGCCGCGACCCATCCCTCTGTGCCGCCGGCAAGGCGGCGGCCCAACGCGTAGACCGCCGCCATCCCGAGACCGAGGAACGCCAGCACGACGGCCTGGGCGGCCGCGACGTCGGACGGCGCCAGACGGTACGCGAGTCCGGCCGCGCAGAGGACGAGCGGCGGGTAGAACGACGAGCGCTCGAGGATCGCGCGCAGGTCCGCGCGCCCGAGATCCCCGGCGCAGCCGACCGCGCGCTCGAGATGGTTGGCGTGATCCCACTCGGGTGGCCGTCGATCCACCGCGAGCCAGACCGCGGCGACGGCGACCAGCGCGGCGAACACCGCGCCGACGAGGGCCCACTCGGCGAGCGACCGGGTCCGCGCGCCGCTCATCGGCGCGCCAGCAGCAACAACGACGCCCCGAACGGGAGCGCGCAGCGGGGAACGACGTGGCGCTCGAGCGCGAACACGCGCTCGAGCGCACGATTGAGCGCGGGAGCCGGTCGGCGCAGGTCGTGCGTCGCGTCGCCGGTGAACCCCTTCCAGGCGCGCGTCAGCGCCACCGCGGGGAACAGCAGCGTGTTGAAGTAACTCACCCGGAGGACGTCGAACCCCGCCCGCGCCACCACCCGCCGGAGTCGCCGCGCCGTGTAGCGGCGCCGGTGGCCGAGGGCCACGTCGTGCGCGCTCCAGAGCCACTGGTAGGCCGGGACCGTGACGACGAGGAGGCCGCCCTCGGCGAGCGCGCGGCGTGCCGTTCCGAGCGCGGCCCCCTCGTCGTCGAGATGCTCGAGCACGTCGAGGAGGAGCACGACGTCAGCCCAGCCCGGCGCCACCACGAGGTCGCCCGGAAGCCGACCCGCGCGCACGTCGAGGCCCTCGGCGCGCGCCGCGGCGGCGAGGTCGGGGTTGACCTCCATGCCGACCGCTTCGCCGAACTCGCGGAGCGCCCCGAGGACGTTGCCGCTCCCGCACCCGAGCTCGAGGAGACGCACGCGGCGCGACGGCAGCGCGCGCCGGAGCGCCGCGCGGAGCACCGCGAGGCGCCCGCGGAACCACCAGTGCCGGCGGTCCTCCTCCATGTGGGTGACGACGTACGCGGGGTCCAGCTCACCCTCCCAGCGCGCGCCGGAGCCCGGCCACGCGGGCGGCCAGCTCGTCCGCGGCGAGCCGACGCGACTCGTGACGCAGGCTCCACACGGGCTCACGCGGCGCGGGGTCGCCGGCGAGGCGGGGCATCACGTGCCAGCGGATGTACGGGATCTGGTTGCCGAGGAGGACATAGTTGACCGTGAGCCCCAGGTCGGCGATCCGATAGACGGCGTGCGGCCAGCGGGCCAGGCACGCGGGGCAGCCGGCGCCGTTCACCGTCGCGAGGCGAAGAACCGGCCGAGACGTGCGAGGCCCTCCTGGATGCGCTCGAGCGACGCGGCGTACGAGAAACGGAGGTACCCCT
>JBGPIS010000071.1:0-8841 GCA_041484965.1 Methylomirabilia bacterium | reverse complement strand
GGGAAGTGCTGCGGGAGCTCCGCATAGCCGCGCCCGCGCACGGCGCCATCCGGGTCGACGACCAGCGCCGTCGAGCCCGTCGTGCCCTGATCGAGCGCCACGACGTAGCGCCCTGCCGTCATTGGCCCGGACTAATCATGAACGCCTCGCGCGCCACCGGGCAGGTGCCCCCTGTGACAGGTCCCGCCCGCCACGCCCGGATCACGTTCATGATTAGTCCGGGTCAGCGGGCGAGCAGCGCCTTGGCGAGGTCCGGGCGATCCGTGATCACGACGCCGACCTTCTGCTCGATGAAGCCGCGGAGGGCGTCCTGCTCGTTCACGGTCCAGACGCCCAGCATCACGCCGGCCTTCCGGGCGGTCGCCACCGTCTCCGTGTCGACCAGGGCCTGATGCAGCCCGACGAGGCTCACGCCCGCCTGCCCGGCGTCCGCCAGCGCGCGGGCGACGGTCATGCTCGCCGCCCGCAGCGTGCCCGGCGAATAGAGCGCGCCCGCCGCGACGTCCTTGCGCAACTCGCGCACGCGCTGCCAGGTCTCGCGCTCGAAGGCCATGACCACGGTGGAAGCCGTCATGCCACGCCGGTCGAGCACGGCGAGCACTTTCTCCTCGATGCCAGGGTAGCGCTGACGCCGCTCGTCCAGCTTGATCTCGAGGAGCATTCGCCGCTTGGCCAGAGCGGCCAGCGCCGCCACCTCGTCGAGCGTCGGGATCGCTTCCTCGGTGACGGCGCCGTCCTTGTCCCGGAGCCGCAGCGTCCTGAGCTCGGCCAGGGTCCGCTCCCTCGCCGGCCCGCTGCCCGAGGTCGTCCGGTCCAGCGTGGCGTCATGGATCACCAGCACCTCGCCGTCCTTCGATAGATGCACGTCGAACTCGATGTAGTCGGCGCCGAGGGCGAGGGCGTTCGTGAAGGCGAGCAGGCTGTTCTCCGGCCAGAGTAGCGATCCGCCGCGATGGGCGGCGAAGAGCGAGGCGGGCGCGCCCTGGGCGCAGGCGGGGCCCGCCACCGCGACCCACGCCAGCGCGAACGCCATCACCGCCGCGCTTTTCACTTCTCGCTCTCCACGAGGCCCTTCACGAACCAGCGCTGCATGAAGATGATGATGGCGACCGGCGGCAACAGCGCCATCATGGCGCCGGCCATGATGAGGTTCCAGGTGGGCAGCTCGGTGCCGCTGCGCGGGATGAGCCCCTCCAGCCCGATGACCACGGTCCGCATGGCCTCGGTATTGGTGATCATCAGCGGCCACAGGTACTGGTTCCAGCCGAAGATGAAGAGCACCACGAACAGCGCCGCGATATTGGCCCACGACAGCGGCAAGAGGAAGGACCAGAGAAAGCGGAGGGGGCCGGCACCGTCGAGCTGGGCCGCCTCCGCCATCTCGTTGGGGATCGTGAGGTAGAACTGGCGGAAGAGGAAGGTCGCGGTGGCCGAGGCCATGAGCGGGATAGTCAGGCCCTGGTAGCTGTTCAGCCAGCCGAGCGTCCCGACCACCTCGAAGGTGGACATCAGCCGCACCGGCACCGGCAGCATGAGCGTGATGAAGATCATCCAGAAGCAGAGCATCCGGCCGCGGAAGGTGAAGTACACGATGGCGAAGGCCGAGAGCATCGAGATGGCGATCTTGCCGACCGCCGAGACGACCGCGACGACGGCGCTGTTCCAGAGGAGGCGCGCCATGTGGGCACGGGTCCACGCGTCGACGTAGTTCTGGAACATGTGCCCCGACGGTCTCAAGACTGGTGGCCTCGCGATGACTTCCTCGACCGTCTGCGTCGAGATCACGAAGGCGTAGTAGAGCGGAAACGCGATGACCGCGACGCAGAGCAGCAGCAGCGCGTGGACCGCGACCGCGCCCCAGTCCAACCGCGTCCGCCGCGGCGCTTCCGCGACCCGGGGCAGCGCCTCGATGCGTGCCGAGGCGGCGACCGCGCCGTCCGCGCTCACGAGTAGATCACCCGCTTCTCGACGAAGCGAAACTGGAGCGCGGTCAGCGCGATCACCACGATCATCAGCAGCACGGACTGGGCCGCCGAGGACCCGAGGTTGAGCCCGATGAAGCCGTCGTTGTACGCCTTGAAGACCATGATCTCCGTCGCGCGCCCCGGCCCGCCCTGGGTCACGGCGTGGATCACGCCGAAGGAACCGAAGAACGAAAAGATCAGGTTGACGACCAGCAGGTAAAAGGTGATCGGCGAGAGCAGCGGGAAGATGATGGACCTGAAGCGCCGGATCGACCCCGCACCGTCCACGCTGGCGGCCTCGAGCACCGATGCCGGGATCGCGAGGAGGCCCGCCAGGAAGAAGGCGATGTTGTAGCCGACGTGCGTCCACGCCGTCGCGATGATCACGAGGGTCATCGCCACCCACCCCTTGAGCAGCCAGTTGAACTCGTACGTGGTCACGAACCCGAGCCAGTACGGGAGCACGCCATACGAGGGGTGGAAGATGAACAGGAAGATGATACCGGCGATCGGCGGCGCGATCCCGTACGGCCAGAGCACGGCCGTCCGGTAGGCGGCGAGCCCACGGACCTTCTGGGTCGCGAGCGCGGCGACGAGCAGGCCCGCGCCCAGCGCGATCGCGCTCACGCCGAAGGCGAAGACGAAGGTGTTCACGATCGACTGGTAGTACTCGGGCGACACGAGGAGCTTCTGGAAGTTCTCGAGGCCGACGAAGAAGGTCTTGTCGCCGAAGGGCGACGTCTTGAAGAAGCTCAAGCGGAGCGATTCGACGGCCGGCCAGAAAAAGAATACGAGGGTCACCGCGATCTGAGGCAGCACCAGCAGGTACGGCAACCCCCGGTTCTTGAAGACGGCCCGCTTCATCGCGCCTACTGTTTGTTGGCGGCGGCGAACTCCTTCAAGATGTCGTTGCCCTTCGCCACCGCTGCGTCGAGCCCTTCCCTCGCCGTCTTCTTCCCGGCGAAGATGTTCTCCATCTCGCTCTCGATCGCCTCGCGGATCTGGATGAAGTTCCCGAGGCGGTGCCCCTGGCTGTTGGCGGTCGGCTTTGCGCTGAGCTGGCTGAGCGCGGTCCACTGCTCGGGGTTCTTTTTGAAGTGGTAGCCGGCCTCGAGGTTCTTGATGGCCGTCTGTGTGACGGGCACGTAGCCGGTCGTCACGCTCCACCACATCTGCTGGTGCGGCTCGGCGATGAACCTCATGAACTGGGCCACGCCCTTGTAGTCGGTGCTCTTGTTCCCCTTCATCACCCAGAGGGTCCCGCCCCCGACGATCGCGTTCTGCTTCTTGTACGGCGGCCCCCAGTGCGGCAGCTGGCCCGTCGCCCACTCGAACTTCAACGACTTCTTGAAGCCGCCGATCACGGCGGACGACTGGATGAGCATCGCGCAGTCGCCGTTGATGAACTTCGGGTCCGGCTGGCCCATGCGCCCGCCGTAGGAGTAGACGCCCTCCTTTTGCCACGCGGCGAGCTGGCCGATGTGCTTCACGCCGAACTCACCGTTGATCAGGAGCTTCGTGTCGAGCCCCGTGTAGCCGTTCTGGTTGGTCGCGAAGGGCTGATCGTGCCAGGGGAAGGTGTTCTCCAGCATCGTCCACGACGGCCAGGACGTGGTGAAGCCGCACTTCGCCGCGCCCGCCGCGATGATCTTCTTCGAGGCTTCGCCGACCTCTTTCCACGTCGCCGGCGGCTTGTCGGCGCTGAGCCCGGCCTTCTTGAAGGCGTCCTTGTTGTAGTAGAGGATCGGGCTCGATGAGTTGAACGGCATCGAGTAGAGGTTGCCGTCCTTCGAGTAGTAGCCGGTGACCGGCTTGATGAAGTCGCCCCAGTTGATCGGGATCTCCTGCTCTTTCATGAGCTGGAAGATCGGGTGGATCGCCCCGGACATCAGCATGGTCTGGGTCCCGACGTCGAACATCTGGACGATGTGCGGCGGGTTCTTCTGTCGGTACGCCGCGATGGCGCCCGTGAGGACCTCCGGGTACGTCCCCTTGTTCAGCGCCTTGACCTCGTACTCCGCCTGGCTCTGGTTGAACTGCTTCACCAGCTCGTTGACCGTCTCGCCGAGCTGGCCCCCCATGGCGTGCCAGAAGTGGATCTCCGTCTTCGCCAACGACTCGGATGGGACACCGACGAGGAAGACTGCGGTCACGACGAGGACCACCACCGTCCAGCGCTTCATGAAGGCCTCCATGATGGGCTGCGGATTAAGGGCCGCACTATAGCACAGCTACGCCCTGAACTTGTGCGAGCGGGCGACGTGGGCGTAGTAGGCGTCGAGTTCGGCGGCGAGGCGGCGCGGCGTCCAGCCGAGAAGCTGCGCCATCCGGCGCCCGATCGGCTCGGCGCAGTCCAGGCCCTGGCAGCGGCTCGTGCCGACGCCCGTGCGCCGGAGCAGGAAGTCCTGGAGCGAGACGGTCAGCTCGTCCTGCACCGCGAGGTGGAGCTGGGCGACGATGTCGGGGTTCGACGGGCAGAGCCGCTCGGCTCCCCCCGCCACCTTCCCCGCGAGGTCGATGACGCGCGGGTAGGCCCGCCCGTAGAGCGTCACGAGCGTCTCGAGCGTCTCGCGGGCGAGCCCGGAGGCGGCGACCTCCGGGCCGACGTCGAGCCAGGCGCGCGCCTCGACGCTCCCCGCCTCCTCGTCGAGCCCGTCGAGCGTCAGGCGGTCCGTACGGCCGACCGCGCGCCTCCCGAGCGTGCGCATCACCTGGTCGCCGAGCTCGGCCGCGAGGCTTCTGAAGCACGTGAGCTTCGTGCCCGTGATCGAGAGGAATCGTCCGTGCTCCTCAGCGACGACCCTGTGGGCACGCGACACGTCGGACGCGCGCTTCCCCTCCTCGTGCGAGAGCGGTCGCACGCCGGCGTACGTGTACACGACTTGATCGAACGCCACCCGGGGATCGGGCAGCACCTTCCTGACCTCGCCCAGGAGGTAGCTCACCTCGTCGCGCGTCGCGTGGAGCCGGTCGAGGTCGCCCTCGAAGTCGGTGTCCGTGGTGCCGACGAGCGAGAACTCGCGCCACGGAATGACGAAGATCATCCGGTCGTCGCTCGTCGCGTGGTAGATCGCGTGGTCGGTCAGCCGCGGCAGGAGGCAGTGGATCCCCTTCGTCCGCCGGAGCACGTGCCGGCCGCGCTCGACGGCGCCCGCGAGCGCGCGCAGCTCGTCCACCCACGGCCCGGTCGCGTTGACGAGGACGCGCGCGCCGAGCGTGACGACGCGGCCCATCAGCAAGTCACGGAGCCGCACGCCGGCGACCGCGCCGTGCGCGTCGCGCACGACCTCCTCGACCTGGGTGTAATTGAAGGCGCGCGCGCCGTGCCGGCACGCGGACAGCACGTTCTCAAGGCAGAGGCGCTCGGGGAACACGAGCAGGTCGTCGAAGTAATAGCCGGCGCCGCGCAGGTTCTCGGCGCGGAGTGCGGGCTCGAGCGAGAGCGTATCGACCGGGCGGAGCACCCGGTAGCGCTCGCGGTTCCGTCCGGGCGTCAGCCAGTCGTAGAGCTTGAGACCGATCCGGACCTTGATGAGGCTGCGCGACGAGCCACGGTAGATCGGCACCAGGAACGGAAGCGGCCGGACCAGGTGGGGCGCCAGGCGTCCGAGCGTCCCGCGCTCGCGGAGCGACTCGCGCACGAGGCCCACGTCGAAGAGCTCGAGATAGCGGAGGCCGCCGTGGATCAGCTTGGAGGAGTACGCCGTCGTGCCCGAGGCGAAGTCGCCCTTCTCGACGAGGGCCACCGACAGACCGCGCAGCGCCAGGTCGCGCGCCGCGCCGGCGCCGGCCATGCCGCCGCCGATGATGACGACGTCGTAGTCGGCGTCGACGAGCGCGCGGGTCATGGCGTCATGGCTCGATGATTTCTCCGATCGATCGTAGCACGAGGTCGGGGCCGATTTCGGCGATGCGCGGGTCGTCGCCGCGCGTGATGCCGGTGAGGACGAGGACCGTGGTGAGGCCGAACCGTTTGCCCATCACCATGTCGGTGTCGAGGCGGTCGCCGACGATCACGCAGTCGCCCGCGGGCACCCCGAGCCGCTCGAGCGCGACGCCCAGGATGATCGGCGAGGGCTTGCCGACGACGATCTCGACCGTTCGCCCCGTCACCGCCTCGACGGCGGCGATCATCCCGGCGCAGTCCGGGATCTCGCCGTCCTCGGTCGGGCACGTCCGGTCCGGGTTGGTCGCGATCAGCCGCGCGCCCGCGCGCACGGCCTGGAGCGCCGTGTTGAGCTTCGCGTAGTCGAAGGTCCGGTCGAACGCGATCACGACCCAGCGCACGCGGTGGTCGCCGCGCACCTCGAAGCCGTGACCGCGGAGCTCGCCGACCAGCGGCGGCTCGCCGATGACGAAGACCGGGGCGCCAGGATCGAGCGTCGCCAGATGTCGCGCCAGCACGAGTGACGAGTTGACGACGTCGTCCGCGGTGGTCGGGATCCCGAGACGCGTCAGCTTCTCCGCGTAGTCGGCGCGCGTATCGAGCGGCTTGTTCGAGAGGAACACGACCCGGCGGCCCGCGCGCCGGAGCGCGGCGATCGTCGTGTCGGCGCCGGGGACCAGCGCCTCGCCCCGATAGACCGTGCCGTCGAGGTCGAAGAGCCAACCGCGCTGCGGGAGGCGGAGGCTCACGCGCGCACGACCGTGAAGCCTTCGAGCAGGAGCCGGCGCCGCGTGCGCTTCATCACGCGGAATCAGCGCAGCAGCGGGGCGACGGCGATCTGGGCAAGATCGATGAACGGCGCCGGGATCACGCCGAGCAGCACGATGCCGGCCAGCGCGACCACCAGCGCGAGGCCCCCGGCGAACGACGGGACCCGCGTCGTGGCCGCGCCGTCGGGCTCGCGCATGTACATGTAGACGACCACCCGCAGGTAGTAGTACGCGGCGACCGCGGAGTTCAGGACGCCGATGACCGCGAGCCATAGGTAGCCCGTCCGCACCGCGGCGCCGAACAGGTAGAACTTGCCGACGAACCCGGCGAGCGGCGGAATGCCGATGAGCGACAGGAGGAACACGGCGAGCGCCGCGGCGAGCACCGGGTGCCGCCGCCCGAGGCCGGCGTAGTCGCCCACCTCGACCGCCTCGGCGCCCGCGCGCTCGCAGAGCGTGATCACGCCGAACGTGCCCACCGTGGTGAACGTGTACGCCAGGAGATAGAAGAGCACGGCGCCCACGCCGGCGCTCCCACCCGCCACGACGCCGATGAGCATGTACCCGACGTGGGCGATGGACGAGTACGCGAGCATGCGCTTGAGGTTCGACTGCGCGATCGCGACCACGGTGCCGACGGTCATCGTGAGGGCCGCGAGGATCCAGAAGAGCGGGGTCCAGTCGGCCTGGGCGCCGCGGAACGCCACGAGCAGCACGCGGATGAGCGCGGCGAACGCCGCCGCCTTCGACCCCGTCGCGATCAGCGCCGTCACGCTGGTCGGCGCGCCCTGGTAGACGTCGGGCGCCCACATGTGGAACGGGACCGACGCGATCTTGAAGCCGAGACCCACGAGCAGGAGGCCGAGCCCGATGACCAGGAGCGGATCGTGGACCTGCCGGCCCGCGGCTGCGGCGATGCGCTCGAGGTTCGTCGTCCCCGTCGCGCCGTAGATCAACGCGATGCCGTAGAGCAGGAACGAGGCCGCGAACGCGCCGAGGATGAAGTACTTCAGCGACGCCTCGCCGGCGGCGAGCTCCCGCTTGAAAAACCCCGCCAGCACGTAGAGCGAGAGCGACATGAGCTCGAGGGCCAGGAACAGCACGACGAGGTCGGCCGCCGCCGCGAGCAGCGTCATGCCCGCGGTCGCGAAGAGGACGAGCGCGTAGTACGCGCCCGACTCCGGCCCGGTCCGGCGGAGGTAGTCGATCGAGAGCAGGATGATCAACGCGCTGGCGTAGCAGATCACGATGTCAACGAAGAGCGCGAAGTTGTCGAGCGCGACCATGTCGTGGAAGGCGCGCCCCGGCTTCCCCCAGCGCGAGAGCGCGGCGAGGAGCGCCCCGACGACGCCGGCCAGCGCGACCGTCGCGACGACCTCGCGGGCGAGCGCCCGCGGGCCGACGTCGAGCAGGAGCACGAGCCCCGCGGCGCCGAGGACGATCAGCGTCGGCAAGAGCGGCCCGAGGACGACGGGCGGAATCGCGAGCTCGGGTGTCACCTGACGCTCGTCTTGGAGTGGACCTGGGCGAGCAGCGCCTCGATCGTCGCTTCCGTCTTGCCCGTGAAGGCGACCGGATAGACGCCGATCCAGACGATGAACAGGAGGATGGGCACGAGCAACGCCCACTCGCGGGGCGACAGGTCGCGGAGGCCGCGGTTCTCCTCGTGCGTGATCTCGCCAAAGATCACGCGCTGGTACATCCAGAGCAGATACACGGCGGCGAAGATGATGCCCGTCGTCGCCACCGCGGCGAGCCACGGGCCCGTCTGGAATACCCCGACCAGGATCAGGAACTCGCCGACGAAGCCGTTGAGCCCCGGCAGCCCGAGCGACGAGAGCACGACGACGAGGAAGAGCGTCGAGAAGGCCGGGATCACCTTCCAGAGACCGCCGAAGTCGGCGATGAGCCGCGTGTGGCGCCGCTCGTAGAGCATGCCGACCATCAGGAAGAGCGCGCCGGTCGACAGCCCGTGATTCACCATCTGGATGACGCCGCCGACGAGCCCCTGCTGGTTGAGCGTGAAGACCCCGAGCATGACGAATCCGAGGTGGCTCACGCTCGAGTAGGCGACGAGCTTCTTCATGTCCGGCTGCACCGTGGACACCCAGGCGCCGTAGACGATCCCGATCACCGCCAGGGTGAACACGAGCGGCCCGAACGTGAGGCTCGCGGCGGGGAAGAGCGGTAGGCAGAAGCGCAGGAAGCCGTACGTCCCCAT
>JBGPIS010000070.1:0-8842 GCA_041484965.1 Methylomirabilia bacterium | reverse complement strand
GCGATGTGCAGCGGCTCGTCGAGCGCCAGCCGGACGTAGGCAAGCGCCATGTTGTGCTTTCCAGCCAGGTCGAACAGGTTCATCATCGTGATGAAGCGGCCGACGTTGATCTCGGTGATACACGGCACGCCGGCAACATTCTCCTTCAGGTCGACGCTGAACGCACCCGAAATCCGCCGGTCCAGGACGCGAATCGCGTCGGTGCACACCGCGGCCACCCTCGGCTCGACGACCGTCTTGGCGAGGGCCGAGATGGACGACGCGCCGCTCGGCTGGCTGCCGCCTCCGAAGTAGGAGATCCGCTCGCACGTCTTGATCAGCACGAGCCGCCCCTCCTTCCAAACGCTTTGGCATGCGAAGTCCCGGCCGGGAAGGTACTCGGCCAGGGTGAAGGCGCGCGCGGGGACGCCCCGCATCTCTTCCCAGAACCGGATCCAGTTCACGGCCTGCTGCGGGCTCTCCACCGGCACGGCGCCCCGTGAGCCGCTGCCCCTGCGAATCCGGCACCACACACGGGTACCGGAACGCAAGCGGCCGTAGATCTTCCGGATCGCGGCGCGGGAGGTTACGGGATAGGTGCGCGGCACCGGCACGCCGCGCGCGCGGAGAAAGACCGTCAGCGCGTACTTGTCCTGGCAGAGCTCGACGACCGCGTGTCTGGGGAGAAACAGCCGGCAGGGGATCCGCCTCCTGGCGCGCGAGATCGCCCAGACGTCGACATCGGTGTTTGGGATCACGAGGTCGATCTTCTCGGCCTCGACGATGCGGCGCAAGGCCGCCACGAACCCTGGCTCGGTCGCGCGCGGGACCAGGAAGTTCCCATCCGCGGTCGACTTCTTCAGCGCGAAGCGGTCGTCGTGGCAGCCCACGACGACGAACGAAGGATCGCCGGCCCGGAGGCTCCGGATTAGATTGTTGCCGGCTCCCGATCCGGCACCGATGACGAGCAACCGCGCCGCCACCGCCCGCGCCGCCTACTTCGCCGGCGCCGGCACGATGCGCCGCCACACGAAAGATCGGGAGATGAGATCGCCGTAGCGCCCCCCGCTGAGCTCGGCGTCCGCCTCGAGCATGTTCCTGACGACGCGCGCATAGGAGAAATCCGCCATCGCGGATCGCGCCCACGTCCGTGCCAGCAGCATGGCGACCTGATCCCGGGCGTGGATTAGCGCCCGCTTGAACTCCGCCCGGTGGCGCCTGAAGTGCGCGTCGAAGCGGCGGCGCGCGCCGCCGATCTCGCCGGGGCCCACGTGGATGGAGCGCGCGGCGAGCGCCTTCGGAATCGCGCCGCGGGCGACGAGGCGACGCTCGTAGATCTCTACGAGGACGTCGAAGACGGCGCCCGTGAACGGCAGCGAGAGGCCGTACTTGTACTTGTTTGGATCGGGACTCCACCGCACGTTCGTCATCGTCCTGTTGTTGAACGCGCGGCGGCGGGTCGCCGGCTCGGCGATCTTCGAGAGCACGTTGGTCGAGAAGAGCTTGCCGCGTGTCTGCAGGAGCAGGCGATCGACGACAGCCTCGAAGTGCAGCGAGGAGATCATCGCCACGAGGTCGGCGGACGCCTCCTCGTGAGCCCGGAACTCCAGGAGCCTCGGCTCCGGCGGGTACCCGATCACGGACTTGAGAATGAGGTGGCCGACTTCGTGGGCGACGGCCTCGAAGTTCTCACAGTACGGGCGCGACGGCGTCATGAACCCGAATTCGACGAAGCCGAACATGGACCAGGCGTTGTCCGTGGGGACCCGTGGGATGACCTCAAGGCGCGGGTAGACGTTCCGGAAGTGCCAGGGCAGCCGCCGCCCGAAGTACGTTTCCCAGATGTCGAGGACGCTGCGGATCGACGCGAAGCTCGTCGCCGCGCTGAACCCTTCGTCCTTTGGCCGGATGTGGTCGAAGTGTCCGTCCCTTGGCTCGGCGGGGTCGAACGCGGAGCCGCTGTAGGGGGGCCACAGCTTGGACTTCGCGTACGGCGTCTTGTTCTTCGCGTCGACGACGTAGATCCGGTCGTCCTGAGGCCCCGCCCCGATCGTGCCCGGTCTGGCGTTGATATGGATGATCTCGGGCTCGCCACTGCCGGCCGGGTGCTTGGCCAGGGGGTAGACGCGGAAACGGGTCCCGTGCCCTCTATAGCGGGTGGTCAGGAACGGCACGCGGGCAAAGGGGCTGGCCGGCACGGCACGACTCTACGAGAATCGGCGCTCGTGCGCCACCTGCTTTTCGGCGGCGGTCGCTACACCTTACCTTCGAGCGCGCGCCTGAGCTGGTCCAGGTGGTTGTCGTCGTGCCAGGCCATCAGCGTGACGAAGTCGTCCACGGTCATGCGGCCGCGCTGGGGATGGACGGCGCCGCGCCTCCACTGCCCGGGCGCGAGCGCGCGGAGGTACGCCAGCGACTCCTCGCGGCGCCGGCGGAACGCGGCGAGGGCGGCGTTCACGTCGTTGCGGAGGTACTGGCGGTCCTCCGCCCAGCGGTCGGGGCTGACGGGCAGGAGCTTCGGCTCGTCCATCGCCATGATCAACTCGAAGCGCCCCATGAACGACTCTTCGGTGTCGCGGAGGTGGCCGACGACTTCCTTGGCCGCCCAGTTCTTCGCGTCGGGGCGGCGGGCGAGGGCCGCCTCGCTCTGGCCGCGGATCGCGGCGGCGAGCTCGTCGGCGCTGCGTTCCAGTCGCTTCAGGCGCTCGGCGACGGGCTGCTTCGCGTACTCTTCTATGCTCGGCATGGCAAGAATGTACGGCAACCGCGCCGGGCGCGCTACCTCGAATCGAGAACGCGGGCCGGGCCGGGCTGGAATGCCGGCTCCGGGAGCTCCTGGTGGCGAAACTGGGGACTAGGGGAGCCGGACGGACGTGCCGACGATCACGACGAGCCGGATCGCGGCCAAGGCGCGGATCAGCGGCCAGGCCGGGTCGAATTCCCAGCGCCGGACGCTGAACTTCGGCGCGCGCGGGTGGGCGTGGTGATTGTTGTGGAGGCTCTCGCCACCCGTCAGCCAGGACAGGCTCCGCCAGTTGTACGCGGTGTTCTCGAAGTTCTTGACGCCGCGCCAGTGGCCGAGGACGTTGATGAGAGGAGCCAGGACGAGGACGTAGAGGACGGCATGCACGCCGGCCGCGATGAGTCCGACCCAGACCCCGAGCAGCGCGCACAGCAGCGCGATGCCGACGAGCAGGCCGGCCACGCCCCGGGAAAACACCGCCCGGTCGAGCCAGTCTTCCGGGAGATCCGGCGCGAACTTGTCGAGCGTCTCCGGGTTCCGCGCTTCGCGGGCGTAGTAGTAGGCGTTGAGGAGCTGGAGCCGCCAGAAGCCGAGCAGGCGCGGGCTGTGCGGGTCGCCCTCCTGGTCGGTGAACGTGTGGTGCTTCCGATGCACCGCCACCCACTCCCGACGGCGCTGCCCCGTGGTCAGCCAGAGGACCGTGCGGAAGAAGACGTCCGCGACGGGGTGAACCGTGAGCGACCGGTGCGCGAGCGCCCGGTGCAGGTAGACCGACGTCGCGAGGACGGCGGCTTCTGCGAGCCCGACGGCGACCAGCAGCGCGATCGAGGCGTGGGTGGCGGTCAGCAGAGCGGAGCGCTAGACCTTGCGGACGTTCGCAGCCTGCAGCCCCTTCGGGCCGCGGGTGACTTCGAACTCGACCGAATCACCTTCGGCGAGGCTCTTGAAGCCCTGCGCCTGAACGGCGGTGTAGTGGACGAACACGTCCTCGCCGCCCTCCTGGGTGATGAAGCCGAAACCCTTCGCGTCGTTGAACCACTTCACTTTTCCCGTTGCCATTTCTGGAACCTTCCTTCGGGGCGTGGCCCCTCGTTGCTCCCGCCGTAATGGCGGTGTTGTCCGCCGACATTGACGGACAAACAAAAACGCCGCGCGAACTGGGTCTCGCGCGGCGTGTATCTCAGACGACGAAACACCGACCGAACCTGACCAGCACCGCAGGCAGTCTGACACGAACCGGCCCCCCGGGTCAATCGAATTCGCGCCGCTCGTCAGGCGGCTCGCGGAAGCCGCTCGCCTCCCTGCGCGTCCCGGGTCGGCGCCGCGCCGAAATCGAGCACGAGCTCGTAATCGCGCGGCACGCGCTTGACGACGCTCGGCCACGCGGCCTCGACCAGGTCCTCGTAGCCCCCCGGCGCCGACAGCACTACGCGGCCCGGACGGCGCAGGCCGACCGGGGTCACGCGGACGGACAGCAGGGACTCGCCGCGGAGGCGGCGGTTGACGGCGGCGCGGACCTCGGCGCCGATCCGGTCGGCGCGCGCGAGTCTGCGGTCGCGCGCGGCACTCAGGCCGAGTGGGACAAGAATCAGCGCGCTGATGAGCGCGAGCGGGAGAATCCCTTCCATGGCCATTCCCTCCACACCCTTGAGATGAAGCGGGTGCGGGCCGGGATTCACTGAATCCCTCCGCGGGCAGGGGGGTAGACTCGGGACGTGCTCGCCTGGGGCCGGGAGATCTGCGGCGATCTCGAGGCGGCCGAGCGCCGCGAGTGGCTCTGCGCCAACGGCATCGGCGGCTTCGCCTCGGGCACCGTCGCGGGCACGCTGACCCGGCGCTACCACGGCCTGCTCGTCGCCGCGCTCCGGCCGCCGCTCGGGCGCGCGCTCCTCGTGGCGAAGGCGGATGAGACGGTCGAGTACGACGGCTTCGTCCAGGCACTCGGGGCCAACCGCTGGGCCGGTGGCGCGGTGGATCCTCACGGCTACCGCGAGATCGAGCGGTTCGCGCTCGAGGGCACGACGCCCGTGTGGACGTACGCCGTCGCCGACGCGCTCCTGGAGAAGCGCGTGTGGATGGAGCCGGGCGCCGCCACGACGTACGTGCGCTACCGCGCGCTCCGCGCGCGCGGGCCCATCGCGCTCGCCCTGAAGGTCTTCATCAACCACCGCGACTACCACGGGGCCGCGCGCGGCGACGGCCGGCAGCTGGACGTCACGCCGGTGACGCACGGGCTCAGCGTCGTCCCCGCCGACGGCGCGCGGCCCATCCTGCTGCTGGCCGAGGGTGCCGCGGCGCGCGCCGAGCGCACGTGGTACCGGGGCTTCGACCTGCCCCGAGAGCGCGAGCGTGGTCTCGAGGCGACCGAAGATCATCTCCACGCGGGGACGTTCAGCGCCTCGCTCGAGCCCGGCGGCGCGCTCACGCTGGTTCTCTCGGCGGAGCCGTCGCCGTCGCTCGACGGCGCGGCGGCGTGGCGCCGGCGCGCCCGCCACGAAGGCCTGATCGTGGCCGCCTGGAAGCGCGCCCGGCCGGATGCGCGGAAGGCACCCGCGTGGATCGGCCAGCTCGTGCTCGCGGCGGATCAGTTCGTCGTCCGGCGGTCCCTCGGGCATGACAGGGACGGCATGAGCGTGCTCGCGGGCTACCACTGGTTCGGCGACTGGGGCCGCGACACGATGATCAGCCTTCCCGGCCTCACGCTCGCCACCGGGCGCGCCGACGTCGCGCGGCGGATCCTGATCACGCACGCCCGCTTCGTGGACCGCGGCATGCTGCCGAACCGGTTTCCTGACGCGGGCGAGGCGCCCGAGTACAACGCCGCGGATGCGACACTCTGGTACTTCGAGGCGATCCGCGCCTATCACGCGGCCACCGGCGACGACGCGACGCTCAAGACATTGTTCCCCGTCCTCGAGGAGATCGTCGGCTGGCACCGCGAGGGCACGCGCTTCGGGATCAAGGCGGATCCGGCCGACGGCCTGCTCGCCGCGGGCGCGCCCGGCGTCCAGCTCACGTGGATGGACGCGAAGGTCGGCGACTGGGTGGTGACGCCGCGCGCGGGCAAGGCGGTGGAGGTCAACGCGCTCTGGCTCAACGCGCTCGCGTCGATGGCGAGGTTCGCGCGCCGTCTGCGGAAGCCCTACAGGCCCTGGGACGAGCTCGCGGAGCGCGCTCGCGCGGGGTTCGAGCGGTTCTGGAACGAGCGCGCCGGCTGTTGCTACGACGTGATCGACGGTCCGGACGGGAACGACGACGCGCTCAGGCCGAACCAGATCTTCGCCGTCTCGCTTCCCACGAGCCCACACGCGCGCGCGCGGCAGAAGAGGGTCGTGGACGCGTGCGCGCGCCACCTCCTCGTCTCCTACGGGCTCAGGAGCTTAGCACCGGGCCACCCGCAGTACCGGGGACACTACGGAGGCGACCAGCGCGCGCGCGACGGCGCCTACCACCAGGGCACGGCGTGGGCGTGGCTCCTCGGCCCGTTCGCGCTCGCCCACTTCAGGGTGTATCGCGACGCCGAGGCCGCGCGCTCGTTCCTGGCGCCGCTCGCCCAGCACCTCGGCGATTACGGCGTCGGCTCGATCGCGGAGATTTTCGACGGCGAGCCGCCGTTCGCCCCGCGCGGCGCGATCGCGCAGGCGTGGAGCGTGGCCGAGACGCTCCGCGCCTGGCACGAGCTCGGCGGGAGGAGGCACGGGGACGGCGACGCCGTCCCGGCGGGGGACCGAGTGATGGCGCCGGCCGGCGAACTCGTGGATACTCTCGGGAATCAAGGCCGGCCTCGACGTTCGGCCGGGGGCGGTACGTCGGGCGGGCCGGCGAGGTCATCGGGATGAAGACGTTCGGCGCCGCCACGAGGAAGACGCTGGAGACGCGGAAGCTCCCCGCCGACCTCGAGGCGCCGGTGCAGGCCGTGCTGGAAGACTGGGCGAATGCGCGCAAGGTGCGCCGGCTCTGGGCACGCGACGCGACGCTCTGGACGGGCGCCGACGAGGCGAGCTGGCTCGGCTGGCTCGGGATCGCCGACGCGCAGCTTGCCCGCATCGAGCATCTCCGCCGCGTCGCCCTAGACGTCGAGCAGGCGGGCTTCACGCACGCGCTCCTGCTCGGCATGGGAGGCTCGAGCCTCTGCCCCGAAGTCTTGAAGCTGACGTTCGGACGGCTCGCCGGCCGCCCCGAGCTCCACGTCCTCGACTCGACCGATCCCGCGCAGGTGCGCGCGTTCGAGCGGAAGGTGGACCTCGCGAAGACGCTCTTCGTCGTTTCGTCGAAGTCGGGCAGCACGCTCGAGCCGAACATCTTCAAGCAGTACTTCTTCGAGCGCGTCGGGCAGGTCGTCGGCGCCGGGCAGGCGGGGAGCCGCTTCGTCGCGATCACGGACCCGGGCTCCAAGCTGCAGCAGGTCGCCGAAGGCGAGCGGTTCCGCCACGTCTTCTACGGCCTGCCGTCCATCGGCGGGCGCTACTCGGCGCTCTCCGATTTCGGGATGGTGCCGGCCGCCATCATGGGACTCGACGTGGCCCGCTTTCTCGGCCGCGCGGCAGGGATGGCGCGCGCGTGCGCCGCGGGCGTGCGGGTCGAGGAGAACCCCGGCGCGGTGCTCGGAGCGATCATGGGCGTCTGCGCGACGCACGGGCGCGACAAGGTCACGCTGGTCGCCTCGCCCGGCATCCACGCCCTCGGCGCATGGATCGAGCAGCTCCTGGCCGAGTCCACGGGCAAGGAGGGCAAGGGGCTCATTCCCGTGGACCGCGAGCCGCTCGGCGCGCCGGACGTCTACGGCGCCGATCGGCTCTTCGTCTACCTGCGCCTGGCGGCGGCGCCCGACGCCGGTCAGGACGCGGCCGTCGCGGCACTCGAGCGGGCGGGCCAGCCGATCGTGAGGGTCGCGCTGGGGGACGCCTACGATCTCGGCGCCGAGTTCTTCCGCTGGGAATTCGCGACGGCGGTGGCGGGCGCGATCCTCGGCATCAACCCCTTCAACCAGCCCGACGTCGAGGCGAGCAAGATCGCGACGCGCAGGCTGACCGAGCGGTACGAGACGACGGGCGCGCTGCCGCCCGAGTCGCCGGTGCAGGTGGGGGACCGGGACCTCGTCGCCACGCTGAAGGCGCATCTCGGCACGATCACGCCTGGGGACTACGTCGCGCTCCTCGCCTACGTCGAGATGACCGCGGCCCACGAGGCCCTGCTCCAGGCGATCCGTCGAGCCGTCCGCGACCGGTACCGGGTCGCCACGTGCCTCGGCTTCGGGCCGCGGTTCCTGCATTCGACGGGGCAGGCGTACAAGGGCGGGCCGAACACGGGCGTGTTCCTGCAGATCACCTGCGACGACGCGGCCGATCTCCCGGTCCCCGGGCAGACCTACTCGTTCGGCGTCGTCAAGGCGGCGCAGGCGCGCGGCGACCTCCAGGTGCTGACCGAGCGCGGTCGCCGCGCCCTGCGCGTGCATCTCGGCAAGGACGTGAAGGAGGGGCTGGCGAGGCTCAGAAGCGCCGTCGACCAGGCGATGAAGTGACCGAGCGGCCGAGGAGGACGGACGTCATGCAGATCGGAATGGTGGGCCTGGGGCGGATGGGCGGGAACATGGCGCGGCGGCTCATGAAGGGCGGCCACCAGATCGTCGCCTACGCGAGGAACCCGGCGAGCGTCAAGCCGCTCGCGAGCGAGGGTGCCACGGGCACGACGATCCTCGACGACTTCGCGGCGAAGCTCAGTGCGCCGCGCGTCGCGTGGGTGATGGTGCCGGCGGGCGCGCCGACGGAGCAAGTCGTGACGGATCTGGCGGAACGGATGGAGCCTGGCGACACGATCATCGACGGCGGCAACTCCTTCTACAAGGACGACGTGCGCCGGATGAAGATGCTCCGCCCGAAAAAGATCCATTACGTGGACGTCGGCACGAGCGGCGGCGTCTGGGGGCTCGAGCGCGGCTACTGCCTCATGATCGGCGGCGAAAAGGACGCCGTCGCGCCGCTCGACCCGATCTTCAAGACGCTCGCGCCGGGGATGGGCCAGACCCCACGCACGCCGGGGCGCGAGAAGCTCGGCGGCACGGCGGAGCACGGCTACCTCCACTGCGGGCCGTCCGGCGCCGGCCACTTCGTGAAGATGGTC
>JBGPIS010000069.1:0-8939 GCA_041484965.1 Methylomirabilia bacterium | reverse complement strand
CCCTGGAAGGCCGATCAGCTCGGCAGCGGCTATCTCCTGTCGAGCTGGATCGAGAAGACGGTCGTCGAGGCGGCCGACCGCGTCATCGCGGTGTCGGCCAGGATGCGCGAGGACATCCTCGCCCACTTCAGGGCCGATCCCGCCAAGGTCGTCGTCATCCACAACGGGATCGATCCCGGGCGCTTCCGGCGCACGGAGAAGCGTGACGCGCTCGAGCGGTTCGGCGTGAAGCCGCCGTACGTGCTCTTCGTCGGGCGCGTCACCGATCAGAAGGGGATCTTCCACCTCCTCGACGCGGCGCCGCGGCTGCCCGCCGGAGTGCAGGTGGTTCTGTGCGCCTCAGCGCCCGACACGCCGGAGATCGAAGAGCGGCTGCGGCGCGCCGTCCCGCACCACCCGAACGTCGTCTGGATCAACGAGATGGCGCCGCTCGACGTCGTGGTCCAGCTCTACAGCCACGCCGCGGTGTTCTGCTGCCCCTCGGTCTACGAGCCCTTCGGCTTGATCAACCTCGAGGCGATGGCGTGCGAGACGCCGGTCGTCGCCTCGGCCGTCGGCGGGATCCTCGAGGTGGTCGAGGACGGTAAGACCGGCATTCTTGTGCCGCCGTCGAAGCCCGACGAGCTCGCCACCGCGCTCCGCCGCGTGCTGGAAAATCCCGGCCTGGCGAGCCAGATGGGGCGGGCGGGACGGCGCCGCGTCGAGGAGCGGTTCAGCTGGGCGGGCGTGGCCGAGCGCACCGAGCGCGTCTACGCCGATGCGATCGCCGAGTTCGCGCGCGCGTCCGGAGATCCCTAGGATCCGTGGCCTCGCCCGCGCTTGCCGGCGTCCGCGGCTTCGTGTTCGACCTCGACGGCTGCGTCTGGAACGGCAACGTCCTGAACCCCGGGGCGGGGGAGACGCTCGCCGCCCTCCACGGCGCCGGGCGCGGGCTCGCGTTCCTCACCAACAACTCGCGCGCGACCGGGCCCGACATTCTTCGGCGGCTCCAGGCCCTCGGCGTCGCGGTCGCCGAGCACGCGCTCACCCCGCTCGAGATCATCGGCGAGGTGATCGCGCGGCGCTTCGGGGCCTCACGCGTCCTCGTGATCGGCGCGGAGGAGCTCGCACGGGTCATCGCGGGCGCCGGACACGAGGTCGTCGCCGTGAAGGACTACCGGCGGGCGACGGTCGTCGCCGTCGGCAACGACTTCGACCTCACCTACGAGCGTCTCACCGCCGCGGCGCGCGCCTGCGCGGCGGGCGCGCCCCTCGTCACCCCGAACGTGGACCCGCGCCTGCCGCTCGAGGGCGGGGAGTTCCTGCCGGGGTGCGGCGCGATCGCCGAGGCGATCGCCGTCGCGGCGGGCGTCAGGCCGATCGTCGTCGGCAAGCCCGAGCCGCCGCTGTTCCGCATCGCTCTCGAGCGGCTTGGGCTCGCGCCCGCCGCCGCCGCGATGGTCGGTGACAGCCTGCCGTCGGACATCGCTGGCGCACGCGCCGTCGGCATGCGCACCGTCTTCTACGCCCCGCAGGGCGGCGCCGGCGCGGGCGAGGCCGACCTCGTGGTGAGCTCGTTTGCCGAGCTCGGGGCGGCTGCCGGGATCGCGTAGCCTCGCGTGCGTGTTACCCTAAACGCCATGTTCGACGTCGGCGTCCAGGAGATGCTCGTCATCGGGGTCATCGCGCTCATCGTCTTCGGCCCCTCGAAGCTCCCCGAGCTCGGGCGCATGATCGGGCGCGCGATGCGGGAGTTCAGGAAGGCGAGCGACGAATTCCGCCAGACCGTCGAGACGAACCTCCACATCAACGACAGCGAGCCGATCCTCCCGCCGCCGGCCACGACCGAGACGCCGGCGCCCGCGCCGGAGCTGGCCGGGGCGTTGCCGTCGGAGACGGAGACCGCGCCCGCGTTCGAGACGTCCGTGGCCGCCGCGGTCGAGCCGGGCGAGCCCTTCTGCGCCCAGCGCGGCGCGCGCCTTTTCCATAAGAGCGACTGCGCGTGGGTGAAGCGGATCCCGGAGACGGAGCGCGCCTACTTCAAGCACGCGACCGACGCCCGTGACCAGGGGTTCGTGACCTGCCCGGTCTGCGAGCCCTGGGAGCAGCCTGCCTAGGGTCATATATTTTTTTGCTTGACTAACTCAACACCCGTTGAGTAGTCTTGGCGGTACGGGAGGCCGCCATGCGCGAGTTGACGACGAAGCAGCAGGAAGTATTGGCTTTCATCCGGAGCTTTCAGATCCGGCACGGGGTCCCGCCGACGGTGCGCGAGGTCGCCGAGCGGTTCAAGGTCACGCCGCGGGCCGCGTTCGACCATCTCAAGGCGCTCGAGCGCAAGGGCGCGCTGCAACGGCGCGCGAGCGCCGCCCGCACCTCGCGGGCGCTCACGCTCGTGGAGCCGGTGCGCGACGCGCGGACGTTCCGCTCCGTCCCGATCCTGGGTCGCATCGCAGCGGGCGGGCCGATGCTCGCCGAGGAACACCGCGAAGGCGAGCTGCCCATCGCGGCCGACGCTGTCCCGGGTCGCGGCGCCGACGTGTTCGCCCTGCGCGTGCGCGGCCAGAGCATGATCGACGCCCACATCTGCGACGGCGATCTCGTGCTCGTCCAGCGTCAGGACTCCGCCCAGCCCAACGACATCGTCGTTGCCCTGCTCGCGTCCGAGGCGGGCGGCGACGCCGAGGCGACCGTCAAGCGCTACCTGCGCGACGGCCAGCGCGTCGTGCTCAAGCCCGAGAACCCGACGATGAAGCCGATCGTCGTCGATCCGGCGGAGCGCGAGGTGCGCATCCTCGGCAAGGTCATCGGACTGCTTCGCGGTTTCTGAAGGGTAGGAGGTCGTCATGCATTCCCACGCGGTCACGTACGCGTTGCTTCACCGCCGGAGCTCTCGCGCCTTTTTTTTGGCGCTGTCCACTCAACACGTGGAGAGCGTCAGGGTCCTTCGCGAAGTGGCCCGCGCCGTCGTGGCGCTGGCCGCCGTCATCGGGTGGGGCGGCGTCTTTCTGCTTCTTGGGGGTTGAGGGCGACGTGCGCCCGCTCGTAGACCTTGGCTTCGATGAAGAGGTCGAGCAGGGCGCTGTCGAGGCGGCCGGCCCGGCGCTCCTCATTCAGGATGTCGAGCGCCGCCTCCACCGGGACCGAACTCTTGTACGGCCGGTCGCCGGCGGTGAGGGCATCGTAGATGTCGGCGATCGTCATCATCCGTGACTGCACCGGGATGGCGTCGGCCTTCACCCCGTACGGGTAACCCGTGCCGTCGAGCTTCTCGTGGTGCGACCGGGCGATCTCGGGGATCCGCCGGAACTCCTTGGTCCACGGAATCTGCGTGAGGAACTGGAAGGTGTGCACCACGTGCGACTGGATTTGCTTGATCTCCTCCGGGGTCAGGCTCCCCTTGGGGATGGCGAGCACGGCCGCCTCGTCGGGGGTGATGACCGAGTGGTGGTTCCCCAGGTGGTCCTCGAAGCGCCGGAGCGCCAGGCGCCCGAGCGCGGCGGCGAAGTCCCGCGGCAAGACCGCGGGCTCGTTCGCCATCACGATGCGGTCGAGGCTGTCGTCGAGCTCGGCGAGATACGCGGCCAGCTCGGCGTCGTACGCCGCCGCCTGCTCCTGATACCGGCGGCGGCCCTTCTCGAGCAGGTACTCGATCTTCCTGCCGGCATAGCGCAGCTCGAGCCCGCGCTTGACGAGCTCGATACGCTGGCGGATGCCGTCGAGCTCCCCGGGGTGGAACTTCTTGGCCTTGACGAGCACCTGCTCGCGCACGCCGACCTTGCCGAAGTCGTGCAGGAGCGCGGCGTAGCGCAACTCCATCATCTCGTCGCTCGAGAAGCGCGTGGGGCCGTACGGCCCGGTCGTCACGTGGTCCACGACGCTCGCGAGCCCCACCGTGAGATTCGCGACACGGAACGAGTGGCCCGACGTGGTGGGGTCGCGGGACTCGATTGCCGTGACCGCCGCATTCACGAAGCCCTCGAAGAGCTGACGGATCGACTCGTAGAGACGGCTGTTCGACAGCGCGACGGCCGCCTGCGAGGCGAGTGAGCCGGCGAGCTTCTCGTGCCGCGCGCTGAACGGCAGGACGTGCCGCTCGACCTCCGCCGGCGACCCGAGCCGCATCTGGAAGTCCGGCTTGCAGTTGATGAGCTGGAGCGCGCCGATCGTCTCGCCTTGCGGCGTGCGCATCGGGACCACGAGCACGGACTTCGTCCGGTAGCCGTCCTGCTCGTCGAACGAGCGGTTGATCTTGAACGGCGCGCCGGGCGGCAGCGTGTAGGCGTCCTCGAGGTTCAGGATCCGGCCCGTGAGCGCCACGTGCCCCACCACGCTCTCGCTGGTGAGCGGCAGGGGGGTCGCGCGGAACGTGATGTCCACGCTGTCGTTCTGGGCGAGCGCGAACCGGAGGTGGCGCGTGCCGTCGGGCGCCTCGTCGACGATGTAGAGCGACCCGGCGTCGCTCCGCGTGATCTCGCGCGCCTTGGTGACGATCGTCTCGAGGAGCTCGCGCGGGTTGCGCTCGGCCGAGAGGCGGATGCCGATCGCGTTCAGCTCGGAGAGCTCGCGGTCGAGCCGCGCGACCTCGGCGGCACGCTCGAGGTCGGCGAACGCGTTCTCGACCGCGCGGGCGACGATGGGCCGATGCGCGTCCGCCGGCACGAGCGCGTACCAGTCGGCGGGCCAGGGGCCTGCGGCCGCCGCGTCCACGAGACCGACGATGCGGACGGGCCCGCCCTCGGACTGGCGCTCACGCGAATCGTCGCCGACCAGGATGACGGTCGGCGTCGTCGCGCTCGCCAGGAGCTCGGGGGAGAGCGCGTCGACGTCGTAGTCGTCCGCGAGGAGGGCCGCGGCGGCCACCGCGGCGCGCGCGCCCGCGTCGTAGAGGATACGGCGACCCATATCCCGAGCCTAGGGCCCGCCGTCGGGCGAAGTCAAGGCGCGCTCCACGAGCGCCGGTTCGCGACCAAGGGGCGGGCAGTGTAGAATTCTGGCTCGTGACCGCGCGCGTCTCCACCGGACTTTCGACGCTCGACGCGATGCTCGGCGGCGGCCTGCTGCCGGGAACGCTGACCGTCGTGTACGGCGCGACCGGCATCGGCAAGACCCACGTCGGTCTCACGTTCGCGAACCACGGCGCCGACGCCGACGGCGCGCGGGGTATCGTGCTCGACATGAACGGCCGCGGCGACTCTCAGCGGCACGACGAGTACGCGGCGCGGCTGTTCCGCTGGGCGCTCACGCCGTGGACGCACACCGTGACGCCGATGAGCGACCCGTACCCGCCGGCGGGCCAGCTGGCGGCGTTCTACTCCAATGCCCTCACGTGGGTCGGGCGCGTCCGCGACTTCCAGGCGCCGACGCCGGGCGGCGGCGCCGAGTTCGACTGGAACTGGAAGGCGATGTACAACCACGCCCTGTACACCGTACGGCCGTTCATGTACTTCCACTTCGCCGCCGGCACGCGGCGCGTGGTGGTAGACGGCGTCGAGCCGATGGACTCACCGGCCGACTCGATCCAGTTCTTCATGTTCGACGAGCTCTACCGGAGGATCGTCCACCGGGACAGCGAGACGCTCGGCATGGAGATCTGCCTGCCCGTGTGGAAGCACCGCGAGTTCCTCGACACCCACCGCTACGACCACGCGCAGATCACCACCCTGCTCCTCGTGACCACCGAGGAGACACGGCTCGAGGACCTGCTCGCGCGCAAGGTCGCCATGGGCGACGTCGGCGCTACCGCCAACACGATCCTCGTGCTCGGCAGCGAGCGCGTGGGGAGCCGGCTCGCCCGGATGCTCTGCGTCGTCAAGCATCGCGGCAGCGCCATGAGCGACGAGATCGTCGAGTACCGTATCACCCCGAACGGCCTCGAGATGTAGCGTCGCGGGCCAGGGGCGGGGGGCGCAGCCCTCCTCGACCACGCTGGCACTCGATACGCGAGCCGTACCCGTTCGGCCGTCGCCGAAGCGACGCTCAGAAGCTACGGGTCTCGGAGGGCTGCGCCCCCCACCCCTGGCCCGGTGCTACTCGTCCTGTGTCGGGACGAACATCCGCTTCTCGCTCATGCGTCCGCCGCCGGTTCCACTCGGGCGAGCGCCTGGAGATCGTACGGACCTTGTGTAATTTGAGCGCCACGACGGCGCCCTCCTGTTTAAATCGTGGAGATGGGTAGCGGGACTCTACCATGGCCGTCCTCGACCTCGACCGGCTGAGCCGCGCGCAGGCGGCGGCGCTGCGCGCCGTCGCGGCGGCGGCCCCGCGGCGGAGCGCGCCGGCGCTCGTCGGCGGCGCCGTGCGGGACGCGTGGCTCGCGCGCGCGCCGCGCTTCGGCGCGGCCGATCTCGACGTCGCCGTCCCCGCGGGCGCGCTCGACCTCGCCCGGCGTGTCGCCGGCCGCCTGGGCGGCGCCTTCGTGCCGCTCGACCCCGAGCGCGGCACGGCGCGCGTGGTGGCGCCGGGGCTCCACCTCGACGTCACGACGTGGCGCGCGCCGACGCTCGCCGGGGACCTCGCCGCCCGCGACTACACCGTGAACGCGCTGGCCGTGCCGGTGAGGGAGCTGCTGCGGCACGGGCGGGCGGCGGTGATCGATCCCACGGGCGGTCTCGAAGACCTCCGGGCGCGGCGCCTGCGCGTCCCCGCTCCGGGCGCGCTCGAGGCGGACCCGCTCCGCGCGCTGCGCGGCGCGCGGCTCGAGGGCGCGCTCGGCCTCCGGCTGACGCCGGCGACCGCGGCGGCGATCCGCGCCGTCGCGCCGCGGCTCGCGCAGGTGGCGATGGAGCGGGTGCGGGACGAGCTCTTCCTCGTGCTCGCGCTCCCGGACGCGGCGCGCGCGCTGCGCCGGATGGACGTCCTCGGCCTGCTCCGCGTGATCGTGCCCGAGGTCGAGCCGATGCGGGCGACGTCCCAGCCCGCGCCCCATCGCTTCGCCGTGCTCGAGCATTCCTTCCGGGCTGCCGCCGGCGCCGACCGGGTGCTCGCGCGCGCGGCCGCGCTCACTCCCTTCGGCGAGGAGCTCGCCGCACACATGACCGAGCTGCTCGGTGGTGACGTCACGCGCGGCCAGCTCTTGAAGTTGGCCGCCCTCCTCCACGACGTCGCCAAGCCCGAGACCCGGCGCGTGATCGGCGGGCGGATCCGCTTCTTCGAGCATGACGTTATCGGCGCCGTGCGCGCGCGGCGGATCGGCGAGCGCTTGAGGCTTCCCGGCCGCGCGACGGGCGTGCTCGAGCGCCTCGTGCGTCATCACCTCCGCCCCATGCACCTGGCCGCGTCGGGGACGGTGACCCTCCGCGCGCGCTACCGGTTCTACCGCGACCTCCGAGAGGACACGCAGGATCTTTTGTTGCTGGCGCTCGTGGACGCCGCCGCGGTCACGGGCGCGTCGCCGCTCCGCGTGTGGCGGCGCGCGGACCTGATCCGCGACCTCCTGGGCGGCTTCCCGGAGCGGCACGCGGCCGCGTCGGCGCCGCCGCTCCTCCGGGGCGAGGACGTCATGGCCCGGCTCGGCCTCCCGCCCGGCCCGGCCGTCGGGCGGGCGCTCGCGCGGGTGCGCGAGGCGCAGGACCTCGGGCGGGTCCGGACGCGGGAGGAGGCGCTCGCGCACCTTGACTCTCTCTCCGGCGGCCCCTAGAGTATCGGCGATCCACCTCGGCATCATCTCCCTCACGTGAGGAGGCTCCATATGCGTGTCTGGCGAATCATGGTGGTGCTCGTGTTGGCCGTGACCCTCCCGGCCGTGGTGGTCGCGGCGCCGACGGGAAAGGTCGTCATCGCTCAGGGCGTCGATCCGACGACGCTCGACATGATGAACCAGCAGGAGCAGCCGGCGTCGAACGTCGGCACCCAGATGTTCGAGGCGCTGGTCGAGCGTGACCAGAGTCTCAAGTTGGTGCCGGCGCTCGCGACCGAGATGCCGAAGCTCGTGGCGCCGACGACCTGGGAAGTGAAGCTCCGCAAGGGCGTGAAGTTCCACAACGGCGAGGACTTCAACGCCGATTCCGTCAAGTTCAGCATCGAGCGGCTGGCCAACCCCGCCAACAAGCTGCGGGGCAGCACGTCGTTCGCCCCCATCGATCGCGTGGAGATCGTCGATCCTTACACGGTGCGCGTGCACACCAAGAAGCCGTGGCCCGTTTTCATCAGCCACATCGCGCTGCGCCAGGCGTCGATGTACCCGCCCAAGGAGTACGCCGGCAAGGACACCGCGACGGTCTCCAAGAACCCGATCGGCACCGGTCCCTACAAGTTCGTGCGCTGGACGAAGGACGAGGAGATCGTGATGGAGGCCTTCCCCGGCTACTGGGGCGGCGCGGCGAAGGTGAAGACCGTCGTCTTCAAGCCCATCCCCGACGACGCGGTGCGGGTGGCGGCGCTGCAGAACGGCGAGATCGACGTGGCGGTCAACATCCCGCCCCACCTGGCCAACATCATCGAGAAGCACCCGAAGGTCTTTCTCAGCACGGCGCCGTCCATCCGGACGATCCAGCTGATGATCTACACGCATCAGATGGACGCCACCCACAAGCCGACCGGCCTCTACAACGGGCCGACCGCCGACAAGCGCGTGCGCCAGGCCATCGCCTACGCCGTGGACGCCGACGAGATCGTCAAGGGCGTGATGGACGGCAAGGCGGTGCGGGTGCCGACGATGCTGCCCAGCCTGCACTTCGGCTACGACCCCGCGCTCAAGCCGATCAAGCAGGACCTCGCGCGCGCCAAGAAGCTCCTGGCCGACGCCGGCTTCCCGAACGGGATTGACATCACGCTCAACGCGCCCCAGGGCCGCTACGTCCGCGACAAGGAAGTGGCGGAGGCGGTCGCCGGCCAGCTCCCCAAGGCGGGGATCCGGACGACGCTGCGCACGTTCGAGTTCGTGAACTACCTCAACAACATGGTCTACGTGCACAAGGCCGGTCCCGTGTGGCTGATCGGCTGGGGGCATTCGACGATGG
>JBGPIS010000068.1:0-9023 GCA_041484965.1 Methylomirabilia bacterium | reverse complement strand
GCTCGTGCTGTGGACGGCGAAGAAGCTGCGGCGGCCCGTCAAGTGGGCGTGCGAGCGCCGCGAAGCGATCCCGGCCGACGAGCACGCGCGGGACAACGTGAGCGAGGCCGAGCTGGCGCTCGACGCGGACGGCCGCTTTCTCGCCCTCCGCGTGCGGACCCTCGCCAACGTCGGCGCCTACGTCTCCTCGGACCGGAATCTGCTGGCCACGTTCGTCAACGTGGTCACGCTGGTCGGCGTCTACACGTTCCCGGCCGCCCACGTTCAGGTGACGAGCGTCCTGACCAACACCAACTCGACCGCGCCGTACCGCGGGGCGGGCCGGCCAGAGGCGACGTACGTCATCGAGCGCCTGATCGACGACGCCGCCCGCGAGCTGGGCATGGACCCGGTGGAGCTGCGGCGGAAGAACATGATCCCGTCCTCCGCGATGCCGTACCGCACGCCGCTCGGCGTGACTTACGACTGCGGGGAGTTCGAGAAGGGCATGGACGCGGCGCTGAAGCTCGCCGACGTCGCCGGCTTCCCCGCCCGGCGCGAGGCGGCGCGCCGGCGGGGCCGGCTGCGAGGGATCGCCGTGGTCAACGCGATCGAGCGGGCCGCGGGGCCACAGCCCGAGTTCGCCGAGATCCGGTTCGCCCCGAGCGGGAGCGCGACCGTCTTCATGGGCACCAAGAACCAGGGCCAGGGCCACGAGACGACGTTCAAGCAGATCCTCCACGAGCGGCTCGGCCTCGACCCCGCCGACGTCCGCTACATCGACGGCGACACGGACCGGGTCGCGTTCGGCATGGGCACCATGGGATCCCGCTCGACGGTCATCGGCGGCACCGCGCTCTGGATGGCCGCCGACAAGGTGATCGCCAAGGGCAAGAAGATCGCCGCGCAACTGCTGGAGGAGGCAGACGCGGACATCACGTTAGCCGACGGCAAGTTCGCGGTGGTGGGCACGGACCGCGCCGTCGTCCTCCAGGACGTCGCGCGGGCGGCCTTCCAGCCCGCTCAGCTCCCGCCGGGCCTCGAGCCCGGCCTGTACGAGACGGGGACGTTCGCGCCGAAGCAGGACACGTGGCCCAACGGGTGCCACGTCTGCGAGGTGGAGGTCGACCCCGACACGGGCGCGGTCGCGCTCGTCACGTACGTGATCGTCGACGACGTGGGCACCGTGATCAACCCGCTGACCCTCAAGGGCCAGATCCACGGCGGCGTGGCGCAGGGCGTGGGGCAGGCGCTCATGGAGGAGGTCGTGTACGACCCGGAGTCGGGCCAGCTCCTGACCGCGTCGTTCATGGACTATGCGATGCCGCGCGCCGACACGCTCCCCGACATGCACATCGAGAGCAAGCCCGTCCCGACGAAGCTCAACCCGCTCGGGGCCAAGGGGGCGGGCGAGGCGGGCACGGTCGGCGCGCTCCCGGTGGTGATGAGCGCGGTCATCGACGCGCTGGCGCCGCTCGGCGTCCGCCAGCTCGACATGCCGGCGACCGCCGAGCGCGTGTGGCGCGCCATCCAGGACGCGAAGACGAGCTGACGCTGCGGTAGATCCTTCATCGAACGGTCTCTCGGCGGCCGGGCGGCGGAAACACGGACGGGACTATAATTCGGTGTGCCTCGCCTGCGGGTCGCCGCTCTCGCGCTCACGCTCGGTGTGCTGGCCCGGGCCGCCGCCGCCCAGTCCCCCGAGGCGCCCGTCCAGCTGACGGACGTCACCGTCCAGTCGCAGGGCGAGGCGGTCGCCGTCAGCATCGTGACCTCGGCGACCTCGGCCGCCCTGAAGTGCCGGAGCCAGCTCATCGCCGGGCCGTTCCGTCTGGTCCTCGACTGCGACCACGCACTCTATCGCGGGCCGTCCGCCCCGATCGCCGTGGACGCGGACCCCGTGAAGGAGATCCGCGGGAGGCAGTACCGGAACGGCGTGGCCCGTCTCGTCATCGTGCTCGCGCGCAAGGTGCCCTACACGCTCGAGTCTCACGCGGGTGGCCTCCGCGTGGTGTTCGCCCCGGCGAACACGGCGGCGCCTGCTCCCGCGTCCGCGAGCCCGCCGCCCGTCGCGCCGCCGCCGGCCCCGCCACCCGCCCCGGCCGCGCCCCCGAAGCCTCCGCCGCCGCCCACCGCGTCGGCCACCTGGCGCCTCCAGGGCATCGTCCTGCTCGACGAGAAGGCGGTCGCGTTCATCACGGACCCCACGACGAACAAGGTCGGGCGCTACGTCGTCGGCGATATGATCGGCGACGGTGTCGTGGAGGTGATCGAGGAGCGTCACGTCGTCCTCACGACGTTGCGCGGCCGGATCGAGCTCCGCCTGGAGGAGCCGCGGTCGGCGCCGCGCCCGCGACCCTAGGCAACGTCGACTTCAGATCGCGAGGTGCCCCATGGGAATCCGCTACGTGTTCATCGCCGCTCTCGCCGCCGCCATCACGGTTTTTGCGCTCCAGAACCACGCGGCGACCTCGATCCGCTTCCTCGTCTGGGACCTCCGGGACATCCCGGTCGCGTCGGTGATCCTTCTGTCCGTCGCCGGCGGCATCGTGCTCGTCGGCGTTCCGCTCTGGGTCGAGCGCTGGCGCCTGCGCGCGCGCCTGCGGGGCCTCGAGACGCGGCTCGCCGCGGCCGAGACGCTGCTGGCCGAGCGCGAGCGTCCCAAGGGATCCGCCTAACAGACGGCAACGCGGAGGCCATGAAACGCAGCGGTCTCGCCGGACCTCGCGAGTGACGAGGAGTCGGGGGAGGAGAGTCATGCGACGAGCACGGATCGAGATGGGGCTCGTGGGGCTCCTGACGTGGGTCGGGTCCGGGATTGCCTGGGCCCAGGAGCGCCCATACGAGATGGGATGGGGGATGCACCCGATGACGTGGATGTGGGGCGTCTGGGGAATCAGCGCGATGCTTGCGATGCTGCTGTTCTGGGGGCTCGTCATCGCGGCCCTCGTGGCCGGCATCCGCTGGCTGGCGAGATCGGGCGGCGGTGCCCGTCCCGACGCGGCGCTCGACATCCTCCGCCAGCGGTACGCGCGGGGCGAGATCAACCGGGAGGAGTTCGAGGCCAAGAAGCGAGACCTCGGCTGAGCCCTCGGGCTTGCCGTGCTAGAGTGACGTATCGCGGCATCCGGAGGTTCTGAACGTGACTGGAGCGCTCATCACGTTCGAGGGCGTGGAGGGGTCGGGCAAGACGACCCAGATGCTCCGCCTCGAGCGTTGGCTTCGTGAAACGGGGCACCGCGTCGAGCGGACGCGTGAGCCCGATGGCACGCGCTTCGGCGTCGCGGTGCGCCGGCTCTTCGAGCGTCCCGGCGTGAGACTCGAGCCCCTCGTCGAGGTGTTCCTCTTCATGGCCGCGCGTCACCAGCACGTCGTCGAGAAGCTCCGGCCGTGGCTCGAGCGCAAGCGCATCGTCCTCTCCGACCGCTACGCCGACGCGACCGTCGCCTATCAGGGCTACGGGCGCGGTGTCGATCCCGACCTGATTCGCGAGTTGAACGTGCGCGCGACGGGCGGCGTCCTGCCCGACCTCACGCTGCTGTTCGATCTCGATCCGGCGGAGGGCTTCCGGCGCATCGGCCGCCGCCGGCTCGACCACTTCGAGCGCGAACAGCTCGCCTTCCACCGGCGCGTCCGCCGGGGCTATCTCGAGATCCTCCGCGCCGAACCCAAGCGTGTGCGATTGATCCGCGCCGCCGGGCCCAGGGCGGCGGTCGCCACGCAGGTCAGGACCGTCGTCGAGGAATTCCTCCGTGGCGCGTGACGCCGCGGCGCTCGTTCGGGTCGCCGGCCAGCCGCGCGCGGTCGCGCTGCTCTCTCGCGCGCTCGAGACCGATCGCGTCGCCCACGCCTACGCGTTCGTGGGGCCGGCGGGCGCGGGCCGCATGACCACCGCGCTCGCCTTCGCCCAGGCGCTGCTGTGCCCGAACGGCGGGTGCGGCGCGTGCAACGCCTGCCGGCTCGTGGCCGCGCACCAGCACCCCGACCTCCACGTGATTGCGCCGACTCCGCCCGAGACGAACCCGAAGGGCGCGCGCGCGATCCGCATTGGCGCCATCCGCGCGCTCGAGCGGCAGGCGGCGCTGCGGCCCGTGACGGCCCGCCGCAAGGTGTTCGTGCTCGACGAGGCCGAGCGCATGACGGGCGAGGCCCCCCAGGCGTTCCTCAAGACGCTGGAAGAGCCGCCCGCGTCGACCCTCATGATCCTGATCCTCCCGCGGGCGCGCGCGCTGCCCGCGACGGTCCTCTCGCGCTGCCAGATCGTGCGCTTCGGACCGAGAGGCGCCGACGCGGCGGCGGCGGTGCGGGCACAGGCGTTCGAGCTGCTCGCCGAGGTGCGGGCGAAGGGCGCCGACGAGATGTTCCGCCGCACCGAACGGATCGACCGCGAGACCGTGGAGGGGCTCGTGGACGCCTACTGGCTCCTCTGCCGCGACCTCCTGCTCGCGCAGGCGGGCGCGCCGCCGGGCCTCCTGGTGAACGCGGGGCGCGCCGACGAGCTCGCGCGCGAAGCCGCCGCGTGGACGATGGACGACCTCCTCGGGGCGATCGAACTCTGCCGTGACGCGCGGGAGGCCCTCGTGCACAACGTCGCGCCGCGGCTGACCCTCGACATCATTTTGAGCCGTCTTGCGCTGCGGGCGGCATGAGGATCAAGAGATGAACGGGTACCTGATCGGCGTCCGGCTCCGCGACCCGGCCCAGGCCGACGACTACAAGCTGACCGAGGATCTCGACGTCCACGTGGGCGACTTCGCCGTGGTGGAAACGGGCAGCGGGACGGCCGTCGGCGAAGTGCGCCGGCCGAAGCGCGAGCTGCCCGAGATGAAGAAGGACCGCCTGTACCGACGGGTGCTGCGGGCGGCGACCGAGACCGAGACGCGCGAGCACCGCGAGCGCCGGGCGCGCGAGGAGCGCGGAATCGACACCTGCCAGGAGATGGCGCGCGGGCACGGGCTCAGGATGAAGGTCGTCGACGTCGAGATGCAGCCCGTCGCGCGCCGGGTGATCGTGTACTTCAACGCCGAGGAGCGCGTGGACTTCCGCGAGCTGGTCCGTGACCTCGCGCGCGAGTTCCGCTCGCGGATCGAGATGCAGCAGATCGGCGCGCGGGACACCACCAAGGTCATGGATGGGATCGGCCCGTGCGGGCGCCAGCTCTGCTGCTCCTCGCACCTCCGCCGGTTCGACCCGATCTCGGTGAAGATGGCGAAGGCCCAGGACATGCCGCTCACCGACAACCGGTTGCTGGGGAACTGCGGCCGACTCAAGTGCTGCCTCCTTTACGAGTTCTCGACGTACCAGGAGCTGCGCTCGTACCTGCCGCGCGTGAACACGCCCTGCGAGGCGACCTGCGGCGGCGGGGGCTGCATGACCGGCAAGGTGCGGTCGCTCCGCGTGCTGAAGCAGTCGGTCATCGTCGGCTTTCCGGACGGGACGGAGGCCGAGGTGCCGCTCGATCAGCTCACGTGGGAGGGACGCGAGCACGTCAAGCTTCAGGGCGGGGAGTCGTGAGCGGGACCTTCTACCTGACGACGCCGATCTATTACGTCAACGCGACGCCGCACCTCGGCCACGCGTACACGACGATCATCGCCGACGCGATGGCGCGCTACCGGCGGCTCGCGGGCGACGACGTGTGGTTGCTCACGGGGACCGACGAGCACGGCGACAAGATCGCGCAGGCGGCGGCGCAGGCCGGCGTGCCGCCGCAGGCGTACGCCGACCGGATCTCGGGGGCGTTCCGCGAGACGTGGCAGCGGCTCGGCATCTCGAACGACGACTTCATCCGGACGACCGAGGCGCGGCACACGAAGGTCGTGCAGGCGATTCTCCAGACGTTGTGGGACGCCGGCGAGCTCTACCTCGGCACGTACGGCGGCCACTACTGCTTCGGCTGCGAGCGCTTCTACACCGAGAAGGAGATCGTCGACGGCAAGTGCCCCGATCACCGGACGCCGCTCACGTGGATCGAGGAGGAGAACTACTTCTTCAAGATGTCGAAGTACCAGCCGTGGCTGATCGAGCACGTCGAGCGCCACCCCGACATGATCCGCCCCGAGCGCTACCGGAACGAGATCCTCGGCTTCCTGCGCGACCCGCTGCAGGACCTCTCGATCAGCCGGCCGCGCAGGCGGCTCGAGTGGGGGATCCCGCTGCCGTTCGACGACAAGTACGTCACCTACGTCTGGTTCGACGCGCTGATCAACTACGTCTCGGCGCTTGGCGGGCCCGGTGGCGCGCGGTTCGAGAAGTACTGGCCCTACGCCCAGCACCTGATCGGCAAGGACATCCTCAAGCCGCACGCGGTCTACTGGCCGTGCATGCTGAAAGCGGCGGGCCTGCCCGTCTACACGCACCTCGACGTCCACGGCTACTGGAACGTGGGTGGGGGCAAGATGTCGAAGTCCATCGGCAACGTCGTCGAGGCGCTGGCGCTCAAGGACAAGTATGGCAACGACGCCTTTCGCTACTTCATCATGCGCGAGATGGTGTTCGGGCTCGACGCCAACTTCTCGGAAGACGCGTTCGTCGGCCGGTTCAACGCCGACCTCGCGAACGACCTCGGCAATCTGGTCTCGCGCGCGACGACGCTCATCGTCAACTTCGCGAGCGGCGTGGCGCCGGCGGCTGTCGGGGTGGGGACCGCGGTGGCCGACGCGCTCGCGAAGGCGCGCCGTGAGGTCGCCGCCGCCATGGACGAGTTCGCCTTCCAGAAGGCGCTCGCCGCGATCTGGGAGTTCGTCGGTGTCATGAACCGCTACGTGGACTCGCGCCAGCCGTGGGCGCTCGCAAAGGACGCGGCGAAGCGCGCGGAGCTCGACGAGGTGCTCTACACGCTCGGCGAAGCGCTCCGCGGCCTCGGGATCCTGTTGGCGCCGTTTCTGCCGGACGCCGCGGCCAGGATCCGCGCGGGGCTCGGCCAGACGGGCGAGCCGAGGCTCGCCGACGCCGCGTGGGGCGGGTTGGCTGCGGGCACGCGGGTGCAGAAGGTCTCTGGGCTGTTCCCGCGCGTGGAGGACGCGAAGCCGTCGGCACCCGCGCACAGCGCGCCGGCGGCCGCGGGCTCGCGCATCACGATCGGAGAGTTCGGCAAGGTCGAGCTGCGCGTGGCGGAGATCGTGGCCGCCGAGCCGGTGCCCAAATCGAAGAAGCTCCTGAAGCTCACGGTGTCGCTCGGCGGGGAGCAGCGGACGCTGGTCGCCGGGATCGCCGAGCACTACGCGCCGGCCGACCTCGTCGGTAAGAAGGTCGTCGTCGTGGCGAACCTCGAGCCCGCGACCCTCATGGGCGTCGAGTCGAACGGGATGGTCCTGGCGGGCTCGGCGGACGGCAAGCTCGCCGTGCTCACGCTCGACCGCGACCTGCCGCCGGGAGCGAAGATCCGATGACACCGACGGAACTGAGCGACGACGAGTACGTGGACGCCATCGTCCACGTGGCCCAGGCCGATCAGTCGATCGCGCGCGTGCTGCGCGAGATCGCGAGCCTCCAGACCGAGGTGCGGGCGAGCGCGCTCGACCTCGTCGGCGCCCACCTCCGCATCCACTCCGCAGCGGGCGACGTGCTGGACTGCGTCACCGCGCTGAAGCGCGACACCGTCGCGCGCCGGCTCGCCGAGCGCCTCGGCCCGCCGAGCGCGTAGCCCGCCGCCAGGACCTCCGCGGTGCGGCCGTTCCTCGCCTGGCTCCGCCGCTGGGGCGTCTCCTTCGCGTCGCTCGGCGGCGGCGTGCTCACGCTGTTCGTGTTCCGCCGCGGGCTGCCGCACGTCGCGTGGATCGTCGGCTACCTCTTGCTGCTCTGGCTCCTCTTCGCCGTGCTCGCCGAGATGCGCCAGCCGCTCCAGGCTGCCGGCCGGAGGTCGGGGCGGCTCATCGTCAGCGCGGCCGACTACACGCTCCAGACGCTCTACCACGGCCTGCTCCTGTTCGTGCTGCCGGCGTACTATGCGGCGACGACGCTCACGTCCTGGAACGCGCTCTTCCTTGCGCTTCTCGTGGCGCTGGCGCTGCTCGCGACCTTCGACCCCTGGTACCAGGCCGTCGTCCAGCCGCGCCCGTGGGGCGGGTACGTGTTCTTCGTCGTCTCGGCCTTCGCCGCGCTGAACGTGGCGCTGCCGCTCGTGGGCCTGCCGCCCTTCATGTCGCTCGTCGCGAGCGCGTTCCTCGCGTCGGTCGCGCTCACGCCCGCCGTCCGGCGCGTCCGGGGCAAGACGTGGCCCGCCGCGCTCCGGCTGACGGTGGCCGTCGGCGTCGTGGCCGCGACGCTCGCGCTGCTGGGCCGCGCGTTCGTCGCGCCGGCGCCGCTCTTCATGGCGAGCGCGTCGATCGCGTGGGACGTGGGGTCCGTCGACTCGCTCGCGCCGCTGGCCCGCGCGATCGACGCGGGGGAACTGAAACAGCGGGGCCTTGTCGCGTACACTGCCATCTACGCGCCGGCCGGACTCTCCCAGCCGGTCCGCCACGTGTGGCGGCAGAGCGGGAAGGTGGTGACGACGGTGACCCTCTCGCCCGTCCAGGGCGGGCGGCGGGAGGGGTTTCGGACCTTTTCTCGGAAAACGGTGTTTCCGGCCGACCCCGCCGGCCGCTGGACGGTCGACGTGATGACGGGCTCGGGGCAGCTCGTCGGCCGGCTGCGCTTCCGCGTGACCCCGTGAGACTCTCAAGCACCGAAGGAGGACGTCATGGCTGAGATCGTGAGGACGAAGGACTACTTCTACGTGATGGTGCCCGACAAGCCGGGCGAGGGCGCGCGCATCCTTGCCGAGCTCCGGCACGCGGGCGTGAACCTCATCGCCTACTCGGGCTTCCCCGCGGGACGCGGGGCGCAGCTCGACTTCGTCCCGATGGACGGGACGGCCTTCAGGGACGTCGCCAAGCGGATGAAGTGGAAGGTCAAGGGCCCCAAGCGCTGCTTCATCATCGAGGGCGACGACCGGATCGGCGCGTGCGCCGAGGTTCTCGGCAAGCTCGCCGCGGCGAAGGTCAACGTGGTCGCGATGGACGCGGTCGTGGCGGGCGCCGGGCGCTGGGGCGCGATCCTCT
>JBGPIS010000067.1:0-9085 GCA_041484965.1 Methylomirabilia bacterium | reverse complement strand
GCTGCGGAGCCTCGGCCGCGCGGGCGGTCTTGACCGCGGTGCGCACCTTCGAACGAATGGTCCGGTTGCGGAGCCGGCGCCGCTCGTTCTGCCGGATGCGCTTGATTGCCGACTTCGTGTTCGCCACGTGGACGCTCCTTTGGCCCGATCTGTGGTCCGCGGTGCATCATGCCCGAACGGCGTGGGGATTTCAAGGTGAGCTCGACCGAGCGGCAGGTCGTCCGCGCCCTCGGCTCGATCGGCGGCGCCACGCTGCTCAGCCGGATCGCCGGCTTCGGCCGCGACATGGTCGTGGCTCTCGTGTTCGGCGCCGGGCCCCTGACGGACGCGTTCTTCGTCGCGTTCCGGATCCCCAACATCTTGCGACGACTCCTCGCCGAGGGCGCGCTCTCGACGGCGATGATCCCGGTGTTCAGCGAGTATGCCGTGACCCGGCCCCGCGCCGAGTTCCTCCGGATGCTCCGCGCCGTGCTGGCGCTGGCCCTCGTCGCGCTGTCCGCCACCACGGCACTCGGCGTCCTCGCGGCGCCGTGGATCCTCCGGGTGATCGCGCCAGGCTTCGCCGCCGATCCGGCGCAGGCGGGGCTGGCCGCGTTTCTGACGCGGGTCCTGTTCCTCTACCTCCCGGTGGTCGGGCTCGCGGCCCTGGCGACGGGCGCGCTCAACGCTCACGGCCGGTTCTTCGCGGGAGCGATCGGGCCTGCCGTGCTCAACGTGGGAATGATCGCCGCCGTCGTACTGTTCGCCCCGCGCGTGGATCCGCCGATTCTGTCGCTGGCGATCGGCGTGCTCGTCGGGGGCCTCGGCCAGCTCCTCGTCCAGCTCCCGAGCCTCGGGAGGGCCGGGCTCCTCGTCGCGCCGTCGGCGGAGCTCGGCCATCCGGCGCTCGGACGCCTCACGCGGCTGCTGCTGCCGGCGGTGTTCGGCCTGGCGGCCGTACAGGTGACGATCTTCGTCAACACGCTGCTGGCGTCGCTGCTCCGCCCCGGCTCGATCTCGTACCTCTACTACGCGGACCGCGTGATGGAGTTCCCGCTCGGTGTCTTCGGGATCGCGCTCGCCTCGGCATCGCTCCCGGTGATGGCGCGCCAGGCGGCGGCGGGAGAGACACGCGAGGTGGCGGGAACGCTCAGCTTCTCGCTGCGCCTCGCGCTCTACATCTCGGTGCCGGCAATGGTCGGGCTCGTCGTCCTCCGGGCGCCGATCGTCCGCGTGCTCTTCGAGCGCGGGCGCTTCGGACCGGCGGAGACGGCGGCGACGGCGGACGCGCTCGCGTGGTACGCGATCGGACTCGCCGGGTTCGCGGGCTCGCGGATCGTCGCGCAGGCGTTCTATGCCCTCGGCGAGGCGGGGACGGCCGTGCGGTGGGGAATCGTCTCGATTGTCGCGAACATCCTCGCCGCGCTCCTGATGATGGGGCCGCTCGGGCATGCGGGCCTCGCCGGCGCCTCCTCGCTGGCCGCGTACGTCAACCTCGCGGCGCTCCTCTGGGTCGCGCGGCGGCGACTCGGGCCTCTTGGCGGTCGCGCGGTGCTTGCGAGCACCGGACGCACGATGGCGGCGTCCGTGCCGCTGGCGCTCTGGTGTGGCCTCGCGCTCCTGACCTGGCCAGCCGGCGGCCTCCTGCGCGAGGCGGCGTGGCTCACGGGGGCGATCGCGGGGGGCGCGGGACTCTACTGGCTGGCGTCCGTCGCGCTCGGCATGTCCGAGCGCACCGCGCTCCTTAGGATGCTCCCCGCGCGCGAGCCGCGCAGCGCAGTCGACGCCTGACGACACGCGCGATCGGCTCCCGCGCCGCGGGAGTTTCTGGATTCCGGCGTGGCGTGATAAGATTCGTCGTGGTCACACTATGACCGATGCGGTGGCTGAGTATCTCGGGGCCCTGCAGGCTGAGCAGGGGGCGTCCCGAAATACTCTCGCCGCTTACCGCTACGACCTCACCGACTTCACGCAGTTTCTCGACCGCCACCGCCGGAAGCTCCCGTTCCTCGCGCCGGACGACATCGTCACCTACCTCGAAGACCTGAGAAGACGGGGCCTCCGGGCGTCCAGCGTCGCCCGCCGCATCGCCGCGCTGCGCGGACTCTATCGCCACCTGCTCCGTGAGGGCGCGCTCGAGCGCGATCCGACCGAGCTCGTGGAGGTGCCACGCCGCGGGCGCTCACTGCCCCGGACGCTCTCGCGCGAGACCGCGACCGCGCTCGTGGAGGCCCCGGACGTGAACGCGCCGCGGGGCGTGCGCGACCGGACGATGCTCGAGCTGCTCTACGCGACGGGCATGCGCGCCTCCGAGTGCCTCGATCTCCGGCTCGAGGACGTGAACCTCACGGCGGGCTACGTGGTCTGCACGGGCAAGGGGCGGAAGCAGCGGCTCGTGCCCGTCGGGGCGGAAGCCGCCGCGTGGGTCAAGCGGTATCTGCGCGACGTCCGCCCGCTCTCCACACGCCGGCGCGACAGCGGCCGGCTGTTCGTGAATCCGCGGGGAGGCCGACTCTCGCGTCAAACGCTCTGGAACATCGTGAGCCACGCCGCGGCTCGCGCGGGAGTGCGCGGGCGCGTCTCGCCCCACACGCTCCGCCATTCGTTCGCGAGCCACCTGCTCGAGGGGGGCGCCGACCTCCGGTCCGTTCAGGTGATGCTGGGCCACGCGGACATCGCGACCACCCAGATCTACACGCATCTGCCGTCCGCCGCGCTGACGCGGATGTACCGGCAGTTCCACCCGAGGGCTTGAGCGTGGCCAAGCGTGCGCACGCATACCCGCAGGTGAGCGTGGCCGCGGGCGACCTCGTCGATGTCACCGTGGCGTCGGCACCGGCGAGCGTCCGCGTGAGGGACGCGCTCAGACTCGTGAGAAAGCGCGACGCGGCGGTCCTCGCCGCGGGCGGGCGGTACGTCCTGCGTGAGGATCTCTCGCGGGCGAGCCTCCTGGGCCTCGACTCCGCACCCGCCACGGCGCTGGCGCGCGAGCTGCCGGTGATCGATGTCCGGGCGGGCGAGGTCGCGGTCCGGCGACGCTTCATGGAGGGCGCGCCGCTCGTGGTCGTGCGGGGCCGGCAGGGGCCCATGGGCGCGGTGGCCGGGCGCGGCGTCGCGCGCGGCCTCACGACATCGGCGGCCGCCCGGGTCATGCGGTGCATGCCCGCGGAGACGCGGGCGCTGCTCGACTCGCTCGGGAGGCTCGCGGCCGCCGAGGGCGCGCGCGCATATCTGGTCGGTGGCATGGTACGGGACGTCTGGCGGGACACGCCGATCGCGCGCCGTGATCTGGATATCGTCGTGGAAGGGGACGGACCGGCGGTGGCGCGGCGACTCGCCCGGGAGCTCGGCGGCACGGTGCTCGAGCACCACCGCTTCCTGACGGCGTCCGTCGAGACACGACGGGCCGGACGCGTCGACGTCGCGACCGCGCGCGCCGAGCGCTACGAGTCGCCGGGGGCGCTCCCACGCGTCATGCCGGCCTCCATCGATGAGGACCTGAAGCGCCGGGATTTCACCCTCAATGCCATGGCGATCGAGCTCGACTCCGGCGCGTACGGGTTGCTGGATCCCTTCGGCGGCCGTGTGGACCTCGTCAGGCGACGGCTCAGTGTGCTCCACCCGCTGTCGTACGTCGAAGACCCGACGCGAATATTCCGCGCGGCGCGCTACGCGGCGCGGCTCGGGCTCTCGCCGGACAGGGCGACGGCGCGCGCCCAGGCCTTCGCGCTGAGCCTGGTACCGTATCCGGCGCTGTCAGGCCAGCGGATCGCCAACGAGCTCGCGCTGATCCTCGGCGAGGCACGCGCGGCGGCGGCGCTGGCGACGCTCGGGTCCGCCGGCGCCTTCCGGCTCCTCGACGCGCGGTACCGGTTCACGGCCGCGACCCGGCGGCGCTGCGAGGGGGTGCCGGCGGCGCTCGCGTGGGCGTGCGGACGCGCCCTCGACGTGGCGCCCGTGGAGCTCCTGGTCCTGGCGCTCGTCGCCGATCAGCCACGAGCCGTGGCTGGCGCCGCGCTCGTCCGGCTCGCCTTCTCGGGCGAGCCGCTCGCTCGCCTCAGGCGGGCCCTCGACCACGGCGCGCCGCTCGCCGCCCGGCTCGCCACGCTCTCGCCGCCGAGCGCACGGGCCCGGGAGCTCCGGGACCGCGCATCGGTGGAGCTCGCGTGGCTCTGGCTCCTCGGCGGGGCCGGGGCGCGCGCGGCCCTCGACTGGTACGCCGTCCTCGGAAAGGGCGGGGTTGCGCTCACCGGCGACGATGTGGTGGGGCTCGGCGTCCGGCGGGGTCCGGCGGTGGCGCGGGTGCTCGCCGAGCTGCGGGACGGGCGCCTCGACGGGCGCCTCACGGAGCGCGGCATGGAGATCGAACATGTCCGACAATGGGTGACGAAAGATGGCTGACGAAAGGAGGGTGAGGTGGCCCCGAAATACATCTTCGTAACCGGCGGCGTGGTCTCGTCACTGGGCAAGGGGCTGGCGGCCGCCTCGATCGGGTCCCTACTGGAGGCGCGGGGCTTCAGGGTGACGCTCCAGAAGCTGGACCCGTACATCAACGTGGACGCCGGCACCATGAGCCCGTACCAGCACGGGGAGGTCTTCGTCACCGACGACGGCGGCGAGACCGACCTCGACCTGGGCCATTACGAGCGCTTCACGTCGTGCCGCGTCTCGCGCGACCACAACGTGACGACCGGGAAGGTCTACTTCTCCGTCATCCAGAAGGAGCGGCGGGGCGACTACCTGGGCCGCACCGTCCAGGTGATCCCGCACATCACCGACGAGATCAAGGCGAGCATCCGGAAGGTCTCGCCGGGCGCGGACGTCGTGATCGTCGAGGTCGGCGGCACGGTCGGCGACATCGAAGGCCTGCCGTTCCTCGAGGCGATCCGCCAGTTCAAGAAGGATGTCGGGCGTGAGAACGTGATCTACGTGCACCTGACGCTCGTGCCCTTCATCCAGGCCGCCGCGGAGCTCAAGACGAAGGCCACCCAGCACTCGGTCAAGGAGCTGCGCGCGATCGGGATCCAGCCCGACATCCTGCTCTGCCGGACCGACCGCTACCTCCCGCCCGGCATCAAGTCGAAGATCGCGCTCTTCTGCGACGTGGAGGAGGAGGCGGTCATCACGGCCAAGGACGTCGAGACGGTCTACGAGGTCCCGCTCGTCTTCCACAAGGAAGGCCTCGACGACATGGTCTCGAAGCTCCTCGGCCTCGAGCCGCGGCCGAGCGACCTCTCGCGCTGGGAGGCCGTGGTCAAGCGCGTGAAGTCGCCGCGCGCCGAGACGCGGGTCGCGGTGGTCGGGAAATACGTCGACATCAAGGACTCGTACAAGAGTCTCATCGAGGCGCTCGCCCACGGCGGGATCGCCAACGAGGCGCGCGTGGACGTGCGCTGGGTGGACGCCGAGCAGGTGGAGCGCGAGGGCGCCGCGCGCCACTTCACCGACGTCCACGGCATCCTGGTCCCCGGCGGCTTCGGCGACCGTGGCATCGAGGGAAAGATCCAGGCGGTCCGCCACGCGCGCGAGCAGCGCGTGCCGTACTTCGGGATCTGCCTCGGCATGCAGTGCGCCGTGATCGAGTTCGCGCGCCACGTCTGCGGCCTCGCCGGCGCGAACTCGGCCGAGTTCGAGGCCACCGCGGCCCACAAGGTCATCGACCTGCTGCCCGAGCAGCGGACGATCGCCGACAAGGGCGGCACGATGCGGCTGGGTCTCTACCCGATCGTGCTGGGCGAGGGGAGCCTCGCCTCGCGGCTGTACGGGCAGGGAATCATCCAGGAGCGCCACCGCCACCGTTACGAGGTCAACAACGACTACCTCGCCAAGCTCGAGAAGCACGGGCTCCGGATCTCCGGCATCTGGGCGGAGAAGCAGCTCGTCGAGATCATCGAGATTCCCGAGCACCCGTACTTCGTGGCCGGGCAGTTCCACCCCGAGTTCCGCTCGCGCCCGTGGGAGCCGCACCCGCTCTTCGCCGGCTTCGTCAGGGCGGCGCTGGAGCACCAGGGTTCATGACCGAAGAGGTCGGGATCGATGGGATCCGGATCGGGGGCGGCCGGCCGCTGGCCCTGATCGGCGGGCCGTGCGCGATCGAGAGCGAGAAGCACGCGTTGATGACCGCCGAGCGGCTCGCGGCGATCGCCGCCGAGCACCGCGTGCCGTTCATCTACAAGTCGTCCTACGACAAGGCCAACCGGTCCTCGGTGAAGAGCTACCGCGGGCCGGGCCTCACCGAGGGGCTCCGCATCCTGAGGAAGGTGCGCGACACGCTCGGCATCCCCGTGCTGTCCGACGTCCATCAGGTGTCGGAGGTCGGGCCCGCCGCCGAGGTGCTCGACGTGCTGCAGATTCCCGCGTTCCTCTGCCGCCAGACCGACCTCATCCTCGCCGCCGCGCAGACGGGCAAGCCGGTGAACGTGAAGAAGGGACAGTTCCTCGCGCCGGGCGACCTGAAGAACGTCGTCGAGAAGATCCTCTCGACCGGCAATCGGAAGATCCTCCTGACCGAGCGCGGCACGTCCTTCGGCTACCATAACCTCGTGGTGGACATGCGCGGGCTCGCCGACATGCGGGAGCTCGGGTTTCCGGTGGTGTTCGACGCGACGCACTCCGTCCAGCTGCCGGGCGGCGCGGGCGACCGCTCGGGGGGCGAGCGCCGCTACGTGCCGGCGCTGGCGCGCGCGGCGGTCGCCGTCGGCATCGACGCGCTCTTCATGGAGATGCACGAAGACCCGGACCGCACGCTGCCCGACGGCCGACCCCTCTCCGACGGACCGAACATGCTGCGGATCGACGACCTGGCGCGGCTCCTCGAGGAGCTCTGCGCGATCCACGCCGCGCTCCGGGCATGACGAGGCGCGACCTCCGACGACTCGCGGAGCGGGTGTTCCGCCTCGAGGCGGAGGCGATCCTGGGACTCATCCCGAAGCTCGACGAGCGCTTCGACCGCGCGGTGGAGCTGCTCCACGGCTGCGTCGGGCGGGTGATCGTGACGGGGATGGGCAAGTCCGGCCTGATCGGGCGGAAGATCGCCGCGACGCTCGCGTCGACGGGCACGCCGGCCTACTTCCTCCATCCCGCAGAGGGAGTCCACGGCGACCTCGGCATGGTGACGCGCGGCGACGTGGTGCTGGCGCTCTCGAACTCCGGCGAGACCGACGAGATCCTGGCGATCCTGCCGCCGCTCAAGCGGCTCGGTGTGCCCATCCTCCTGCTGACCGGCCGCCCGGGTTCCGCGCTGGCGCGCCAGTGCGAGGTCGTCCTCGACGTCAGCGTCCCCGAGGAGGCGTGCCCGATGAATCTCGCGCCCACGTCGAGCACCACGGCCGCGCTCGCGGCCGGCGACGCGCTGGCGATGGTGCTGCTCGAGCTGCGCGGGCTCCGGCCGGAGGACTACGCGGCGCTCCACCCGCGCGGGATGCTCGGTTGGCGCGCGCTCTTCCGCGTCAGCGACCTCATGCTCACGGGCGACGCGGTGCCGGTCGTGAGCGACGCGACGCCGATGCGGGAGGTCATCGTCGAGATGACGAAGAAGCGCAAGGGCACCACGACCGTCGTGGACGCCGCCGGGCGGCTGGTCGGCGTGATCACCGACGGCGACCTGCGCCGGCTGTATCTCCGGGACACGCCAAGCGACCATCTACGCGCGGGCGAGATGGCGACCCGCGAATCGAAGACGATTCGCGCCGACGAGCTGGCCGCGAAGGCGCTCGAGGTCATGGAGACCTGGCAGATCACGAGCCTCGTGATCGTCGACGAGGCCCGCCGGCCGGTCGGCCTCATCCACTTGCACGACATCCTGCGGGCGAAGATCGTCTAGCTTCGGGTTTTCCCTTCCCAGTCTCCGGGCGCCTATGATAGGCTGGTATCGAAATTGCAAGCCGGATGGCACTGTAAATCTATGAAGGCTGCGAGCGGACTTTGAAATCGCCTAAATCCACGGTGCGAGACATGCGGCGACCGGCTGGCGCGATCCTTGCCGTCGTCGCCCTGTTCATCGCGGCCGTCACCGGCACCCTGGTGATCCGGAGCCGCTCGGCCCAGGTCGAGCCGGCGGGACCCACGACCTCGAGCGCCGATCTCAGGATCAAGGAGGCCGAGCTCGAGGAGGAGTCGGGTGGAGTCCGCTGGCGACTCAAAGCCGAGCAGGCGCTGGTGTTCGAGGAGGAGGGGCGGACGGCGCTCAAGCGGCTCTCGGTCACCATGATCGAACGCGACCGGACCTGGACGATCGTCGGGGAAGAAGGCGACCTGTTCCAGCGGACGAGCAACGTGTAGATCCGGCGAAACGTCGTGCTGACCTCGAGCGACGGGCTGCGCCTCGAGACGAGCGTGCTGCGCTGGCAGGGGGCCGAGCAGCGGCTGTGGACCGACGTGCCCGTGAGGATGTCGCGCGACGGCGCCGTGATCGACGGGACGGCGCTGGACGTGCGGATGGGGGACGAGACGACGACGATGACGGGGCGAGTCCGCGCGACCTTCGCCAAGCGGCCGGGGGGCAGCCGGTGAGCCGTGTGCTCGCCTGGGCCCTCCCCGCCCTGCTCCTGCTGGCGCCGGCCGCGGGTCCTGGGCTCGAGGCGCAGCCGGCGGCGCCCGCCGGGGCGAAGGCCAAGGACGACCGCAGCCAGCCGCTCACCGTGGACGCCGACCGGATGGAGCGGTTCGGCAAGGAGAGCCTCGTCATCTTTACGGGCAGCGTCGTCGCCCGCCAGGACAACTCCGTCCAGTACGCCGACCGCATGGAGGTCTACCTGGACGAAAAGGGCGACCGGGTGCTGCGGTCGATCTCGACGGGTAGCGTCCGGATCGTCACCCGCGATTGCCGAACCGGCACCGCCAAGCGCGCCGAGTACTTCGACCTCGAGCAGCGCGTCGTCCTCATCGGCAACGCCCGCGTCTGGCAGGACGACAACGTCGTGAGCGGCGACACGATCACGATCTATCTCTCGGAGGACCGCTCGATCGTCCAGGGCGGCAAGCAGGAGCGTGTCAAGGCCGTCTTCTACCCCCGCGAGGAGGGGAAGAAGGACGGCCAGCCGGCGCGCGTGAAACAGGCGGACCCGTGCAAAAACTGACGGGGCGGGGCTGACGGCATGGAAGGGCT
>JBGPIS010000066.1:0-9120 GCA_041484965.1 Methylomirabilia bacterium | reverse complement strand
GTTCGGGCTTGCCGTCCGGTGGGTCCACCTCACCTCCGCGATCCTCCTCGTCGGCGCCGCGGCGAGCGTCCTGATTTCCGGCCGCTCCGACCGCCCCACGGTCCTCCGCTGGGAGGCGCAGGTTCTCGGCTGGTCGCGCGGCCTCGTGCTGGTGGCGCTCGGCTCGGGGCTCTGCGTGCTCGCCTCGCAGACGGCGCTGTTCGAGGGACGCGCCGCGGCGGCGCTCGAGCCGGCCGCGCTCGGGCGCGTGCTGCTCGAGACCCAGGGCGGCGGTGTCTGGCTCGTGCGCCACGGCCTGCTCCTGCTGCTCGCCGCCTTCCTCACCGTACGCTGGGACGTCGAGCGCCGCCTCGACTGGCGGGCGGCCCGGGGCGAGAGCGCGCTCCTCAGCGCCGGCGCCCTCATCCTCGTCGCCGCGGCCGGCCACGCCGCGGCGGTCGAGCCCGACACCATGCGCGCGATCGCCACGGACGCCCTCCACCTCCTCGCCGCGGGCGTCTGGGCGGGCGGCCTCCTGCCGCTCATGCTCCTCTGCCGCGCGGCCGGCCGCGCGGCCGGCGCCGACGGGCGCCCGTACGCCGTGCTTGCCGCGCGACGCTTCTCGCGCTGGGCACTGGGCTCCGTGCTCGTGCTCGTCGCTTCGGGGACGGCGAACGCCGCCACGAACGTCGCGACCGTCGCGGGCCTCGTCGGGACACCCTACGGACGTCTCCTCCTCCTGAAGCTCGCGCTGTTCGTCTCGCTCCTCCTCCTCGGGTGGACAAACCGGCGGCGCCACCTGCCGCGGCTCGCGGGTGATGCGGAGACGGTCGGCCGACCCGCGATGCGGCGGCTTGCCGGCTTCGTCGGCGGCGAGGCGGTCCTCGCCCTCGGGCTCCTCGCCGTCGTCGCCGTCATGAGCGCGACACCGCCCGCGGCGCACGACGCGCCCGCCTGGCCCTTCGGCTTCCGTCTCACGACGGTCGCCCTCGAGGGCGCGCCGCCACTTCGGACGCGCGCCCTGGTCGGGAGCCAGGTGGCGGTCCTCGGGCTGGTCGGCCTCCTCGCGGCGCCATTCCTAAGAAGCTGGCGACTGGCGCTCTCGGCCGGCGCGCTCGTCGTGCTCCTCGCGGGGGCGGGGCTCGCGCTGCCGGCGCTCTCGATTGACGCCTACCCGACGACCTATCTCCGCCCTTCGGTGTCCTACCAGGCCGCGTCCGTCGCAACGGGCCTGGCGCTCTACCGGACGAACTGCGCCGTCTGTCACGGCGCCACCGGCGGGGGCGACGGCCCGGGCGGCCTCAGGCTCCCCCGCCCGCCGGCCGATCTCCGCGCGCGCCACACGGCCCAGCACACCGCGGGCGACCTCTTCTGGTGGATCACCAACGGGATCCCACGATCCGGCATGCCGCCGTTCGGCGCGCAGCTCTCCGCGGAGGAGCGCTGGGACGTCATCAACTTTCTCCGGGCGCTCTCCTCGGGCTACGCGGCGCGCGGCCTCGGACCTGTCGTCGAGCCCGACCGTCCGGGGCTCGCGGCCCCCGACTTCAGCTTCGCCGTCGGCCCGACGCCGCCGCGGACCCTCAAGGAGTACCGCGACCGGCGCCTCGTGCTGCTCGTGCTCTACGAGCTCCCCGGCTCCCGCCCGCGCATCACTCAGCTCGCGGCCGGCTATGACATCCTCGCCACGCTCGGCGCCGAGGTGATCGCGGTCCCCGTGGACGCGGTGCCCGACGCGCTGAAGCAGCTCGGCGCCGAGCCCCGCGTGCTGTTTCCGGTGGTGACGGACGGCGCCGCAGAGATCGTGACGGTCTACCGCCTCTTCGCGGCCGCGCCCCACGCGGAGTTCCTCATCGACCGCCAGGGTTACATTCGCGCGATCGCCCGCACGCGGGGAGAGGCAGGCGACATGAATGCGCTGCTCGCGGAACTCCAGCAGCTCAACGCGGAGAAGGCGCCGGCCCCGGCGCCGCAGGAGCACGTGCACTGATGCGCGCCTGGAAGGCGGTCGTCCTGATCGACCTGGCCTTAGCACTCGGCGTCGGCTGGGGCTACCTCTTCTGGGGCCTCCGGGCCGCGCGGGTCGAGCGCGAGCTCGCCCTGGCCCGGGTCTCGGTCGCGGCGGGCGTCGAGCGCGTGTGGCAGATCGAGGGCGTCGTGCGGGCGGTGCTGCCGGAGATCGGCGTCCTCGTCATCACCCACGGTGAGATCCCGGGCTACATGCCGGCGATGACGATGGGCTTCAAGGAGGTCTCGCCGAAGATTCACGCGTCGGTTCAGGCCGGGGACGCGGTACGATTCACCTTACGGGGCGTACCGCCGAACGTGGCGGTCACCGCGATCGAGAAAACGAAATGAGGAGGCCCGGGGTGCCGAGGCTCATCCTGACGCTCTGCCTGGCCGCGACGCTCTGCGGCGCGGGCTCCGCGGCGGCGGCCACGCTCTTCATCACCAATACGAAATCCGACTCGGTCTCCGTCATCGACACGGACACCCTCGAGGTCGTCGGCTCGATCCCGCTCGGCCAGGGCAAGCCGAACCGCATCGTCTTCCACCCGGACGGCAAGACGGCCTGGGTCGTCTACGACAGGAGTCACGATCTCGGCGTGATCGACGCCGAGCAGCGGAAGCTCGTCCGGCGCGTGAAGATCGGCGGCAACCCCTACAACCTCAACTTCACCCCCGACGGCCGCCACCTCATCGTGCTCGACTGGTCGAGCGACACGAGCCATGACGAGGTGATCTTCTACGACCTCAAGGCCGAGAAGATCGACGGGCGTGTCGACGTCTCCACGTGGCCCGCCCACAGCGTCTTCTCGAAGGATAACAAGCTCCTCTACGTCTCAGGAGAGACGGCGGGCGACGTGACGGTCATCGACGTCGCCGCCCGCCAGACCGTCAACCGGGTCGTCCACGGCGGCGGCGACGCGATGGGGTTGGCACTCACGGCCGACGGCAGGACGCTCTATGCCGCCGCGGGCGAGAACAAGCTCCTCCTCAAGATCGACACCGCGACCACCAAGATCGTCGGCGAGATCGCGCTGCCCGGCGTCGTCCACGAGGCGACCCTCACCCTCGACGGCCGATTCCTCTACACCACGCTCCGCAAGGCGAACAGGATCGTCGTCGTCCGGACGGCGGACGACAAGATCGTCGCGACGATCCCGCAGAAGGGCTATCCCGACCTCGTCACGATGGAGCCCGGCGGGCGTTACGCGCTCGTCACCAACCGCGGGGCCGACCTCGTGAGCGTGATCGATCTGAAGTCGCACGCGCAGGTCAAGGCGCTCGCCGTCGGCAAGGCGCCGCACGGCATGGCGCTCCGCCCGCGCTAGGGCTCCGCGCCGTCGCAAACCGTTACAGACGCTGGAGGCACGTGATGAGAAACCCACGAGGCAGACTCGTGTCCGTTCTGGTGGTCGTCGGTCTCGCCGCGATTGCGTCAGCCGCCTCGGCTCAGGGCCAGATGCGGGGCATGGACATGGACAAGGGCAAGGGGCGCCCGGAGCCGCCCGCGACGATCCGAACCACGATGGAAGAGCTCCACGCCAGCGGCGGTGTCCCCCGCGGCTGGAAGTTCCTGGTCCCGCCGGGCGACGCCGCCGAGGGCCGCAAGGTCTTCGCCGCCATGGAGTGCTTCGCCTGCCACGACGTGAAAGGCGAGGGCTTCCCGCAGGACTCGAAGACGCCAAAAGGCGCCGGCCCCGAGCTGACGGGCATGGGCTCCCGCCACCCGGCGGAGTACTTCGCCGAATCGATCCTGAATCCGAATCGGGTCATCTTGCAGGGGCCCGGATACACGGGCGCCGATGGCCTCTCGAAGATGCCCAGCTACGCGGACTCCATGACGCTCCAGCAGCTCGTCGACCTCGTGGCCTACCTCAAGTCCCTGACCGCCGGCGAGATGCGCCACGGCGATCATCAGACGGGTGGCTCCATGAAGATGGACGGCCCTATGAAGATGAAGTAAACGGCGAATCGACGATCACTGCGGCAGGAGAAAAATTGGTCGGACTGACGACGGGCGCGGCCCTGGGGCTGCTGCTCACCGCCGTGGTCGCCTGGGCGGATCACGGGGGGCCGCTCCGCGACGCTCCCCTGGCCTCCCTCACCTCCGCGCTGGTCTTCGCGGGGTTGGCACTCCTCGTCGGCGCGCTCGTCGTCGTGGTCATCGCCGTCCTCACGCGCGGCCGCGGCCCGCACGCCGGATCCGAACCCTGAGGATGATCCTCGCCGTCGCGGCGCTCGCGCTCCTGCTCCTGCCCTCGACCGCGGGCGCGCACGCATTCCTCGTGAAGTCTCAGCCCGCGCGCCGTGCGGTGCTCACCCACCCGCCCGCGCGCGTCGAGCTCTGGTTCAACGAGCGTCTCGAGCCCGCGTACTCGCGTGTCTCGGTCGCGACCGAGGCGGGGACGCGGGTGGACCGGGGCGACGTCACGGTCGGTCCCGACGATCCGCACAAGCTCTCGGTCAGGCTCCCGGCGCTCGAGTCGGGGCGCTACACGGTGCACTTTCGCGTGCTCTCGGTGGACGGCCACGTGGTCGAGTCGAGCTTTGCCTTTAGCGTGAAGTGAGGACGCGGTTCAGAGCGTCAGACGTCTGAGCCGCAGCGCGTTCGCGATCACCGAGACCGAACTGAAGCTCATCGTCGCGCTCGCGATAATGGGGCTCAAGAGGAGGCCGAACACGGGATAGAGGACGCCGGCCGCAATAGGCACGCCGAGCGCGTTGTAGACGAACGCGAAGAAGAGATTCTCGCGGATGTTGCGCATCGTGGCCTGGCTGAGCCGCCGCGCCCGGGCGATCCCCCGAAGGTCGCCCTTCACGAGCGTGATTCCGGCGCTCTCCATCGCGACGTCGGTGCCCGTACCCATGGCGATGCCGACCTGTGCCTGAGCCAGCGCGGGGGCGTCGTTGATGCCGTCGCCGGCCATGGCCACCATGCGCCCCTCGGCCTGGAGCCGCTTGACCACGGCGCCCTTCTGCTCGGGCAGCACTTCGGCCTCGATCTCGGTGATGCCGAGCGTCCTGGCGACCGCCTCGGCCGTTGCACGGCTGTCGCCGGTCAGCATCACGATCCGTACGCCCGACTCGCGCAGCAGCCGCAGCGCCTCCGGAGTCGAGCTCTTGATCGGATCCGCCACGCCGATGAGTCCCGCCGGTCGACCATCCGCCGCGACGAACACGACCGTCTGACCCTCGCGTCGGAGGGTCTCGGCGCGGTCGCCGAGGTCGCCGAGACTGACGCGAAGGTCGTCCATCAGGCGGCGGTTGCCGAGGGCGACGCGGCGGCCCCCGACGCGGCCGACGACGCCCTTGCCGGTCACCGACTGGAACTCTTCCGTCGCCGACAGCGTGAGCTTGCGCTCCTGGGCGCCGGCGACGATGGCGGCCGCGAGCGGATGCTCGCTCCCGCGCTCGAGGCTCGCGGCGAGCCGGAGGAGGTCGGCGTCCGATTGGCCGGGCGCGGGGACGACCGAGGTGAGGCGCGGCTTGCCCTCGGTGAGCGTGCCCGTCTTGTCGATCACGAGCGTGTCCACCTTCTCGAGAATCTCGAGCGCCTCCGCGTTCTTGATCAGGACGCCCGCCAGGGCGCCGCGCCCGGTGCCGACCATGATCGACATCGGTGTGGCGAGTCCGAGCGCGCAGGGGCACGCGATGATGAGCACCGCCACCGCGTTGACCAGCGCGTACGCCATGCGCGGCTCGGGTCCGGCCAGGCCCCAGACGGCGGCGGCCAGCACGGCGATCGCGACGACCGCCGGGACGAAGTAGGAGGACACGGTGTCGGCCAGGCGCTGGATCGGCGCCCGGCTCCGCTGCGCCGCGCCCACCATGTGGACGATCTGCGCGAGCAGCGTGTCGCTCCCCACGCGCTCCGCCCGCATCACGAAGCCGCCGGTGCCATTCACCGTGCCGCCGGTGACCCGGCCGCCCGGCGTCTTCTCCACGGGGATGGGCTCGCCCGTGACCATCGACTCGTCGACGGCGCTCGTGCCTTCGAGGACGACGCCGTCGACCGGCACCCGCTCGCCGGGCCGGACGCGTAGCCGATCGCCGCGCTCCACCTGGTCGAGCGCGACGTCTTCCTCGACCCCGTCGGCGCGGAGGCGGCGAGCCGTCTTCGGGGCCAGGCTGAGGAGCGCCTTGATGGCGCTGCTCGTCTGGCTTCGCGCGCGCAGTTCGATCACCTGGCCGAGCAGGACGAGCGTCGTGATGATCGCCGCCGCCTCGAAGTAGAGGCCGACCTCGCCGCCGTGCGTTCGAAACGAGGCCGGGAAGATGCCCGGCGCCATCGCGCCGGCGACGCTGTACGCCCAGGCCACGCCGGTGCCGAGGGCGATCAGCGTGAACATGTTGAGGCTCCGGTTCACGATCGACGCCCAACCGCGCTCGAAGAAGGGCCAGCCGCCCCAGAGGACGACCGGCGTCGCCAGGAGGAGTTGCGGCCAGGCCAGGAGCCGGCTCGAGAGCCCGTGGCGCAGCGGCTGGCCGGGGAGCATATCGCCCATGACGAACGCCAGGAGGGGCAGGCTCAACGCGACGCTGACCCAGAACCGTCGCGTCATGTCCTTCAGCTCGGCGTTCTCGTCGGCGCCCGTGACCGTTCGAGGCTCGAGCGCCATGCCGCAGATCGGGCAAGCGCCGGGACCGCTGCGGATGATCTGTGGGTGCATGGGGCAGACGTACTCCGTCTTCGGGGCAGGCGTGGAAGTCTCGACTGGCTCGAGCGTCATGCCCTCGCACGCCGCGCGACGAAGTTGTAGATCGGCGAAAACACCAGACCCGCATAGACGCCCCACAGGAAACTCTCGACGAGCCCCAAGACGAAGCTCCCTGGGCTCAACCACGAGAACCCGGGAAGCACCATTTCGAGGAACTGCACCGAGTGAAGCGCCTTCGGCACCAAGCTCCACGTCGCGACCTTCCAGTTGAGGGGTGACATATCGTCCTCCTGACCCTCATGGCTGATGACGACCCGGCCGCGTGTCGCCGTCCTCGCCACGATCCTTGCGCCGGCCATGCCCGCCGTGACCCAGATGGCAGACGAGCATCATCAACGCGATCAAGATGAAGAACCCGTAGTTGCCCAGGAACTCACTCATGTGCCGCCTCGCTTTTCACCGCCCGGTACCCTTCACGACCACCCTCATGGCGTAGACTTCGCCAGCGGTCCCATGGCCGGCGACGACGGTGAAGCGCCCACGGTAGGTGCCCGGCGTGCCGAAGATCGCAGCGAAGCCTTCCCTCGTCCGCTCGACCTTCGGCCCGGCACCCGACGGAAACCACACGCGCTCGAAATGCGGATCGCCCCAGACCACTTCGGTATCCGGGTCGATCTCGAGCTGATGATTGAGCCGGAACAGCTCCGGCACCGTCACCGTCCGCCGGGACTGCGTGGACACGTCCGAGACGCCGAACGGCGCGATCAGCAGTCCGAGCGGCACGAGCAAGAGCCCGAGCTTGAGGCGCCTCATCGGCGTGGCCCTCCTTTTTCGATGATCCACGTCACCGGACCCGGCCCGTCGCCCTGAGCCACATCGCCAGTGCGCTGTGGTAGTCCGCCAGCGCGTTCACGGCGTTGAACTTGGCGCGCGTCACCGCGACCTGCCCGTCCAGAATCTCGAGCTGGATCCCGCGGCCGCTCTCGAAGCGCTCCTTGACGACCCGGAATTCCTCCGCGGCCTGCTCGAGGCCCTTCCGGCTCGCTTCGACACCCTTCTCTGCCGCCGTCAGCATCAGTGCGGCCTGGTTCACGTCGCGCGCGATCTGCTGCCGCACGAGGCCCTCCGCCTGCACCGCCCGGTCCACCTTCGCCTTCGCCGTGTTCAGCGCGTTCTCGCGCAAGAGACCGTCGAAGAGCGGCAGCGTTACGACGACGCCGACCGAGTAGCCGTCGGCGCCATCGGCGCGCGAGCGCATGTTGTCCGCCTGGGACTCCCACGTACGGTTTCGGCTCGAGGCCCAGTCGTACATGTAGCTGAGCGACACCTGCGGGAAGTAGTTCCCGTAGGCGGCGCGCACGTCGGCCTCTGCCGCCTCGCGCTGCTTACCGGCGGCCTTGATCTCGGGTTGGCGCGCGCTCGCCTCCCGGATGCCCTCCTCAACTGAAATCTGCGCCGCGACGAACTCGAGGCGATCGGCCAGCGTGACCGCGGACGCCAGATCGATGCCCAGTGTGGTCTTGAGGGCGATCAGCGCCTGCTCGGCCCGGCTCTGCGCCATCGCCTGCATCTGGAGGACGTTGGCGCGCTCCGTCTCGTCTCGGAGCAGGTAGAAGCGCGGGACCCTGCCGGCGTCGAAGGCCGCGCGCGTCACGCGCAGGCGCTCGTCGATGTCGCGAAGCAGGTCGCTCGTGACGCGCAGGTTCTCCGCCTCCCGGAGCGCCGCGACGTAATCGAGCCGCGCCTGCATCGCCGCCTCGACCTCGGCGCTCCGGAGCATCTCGCGCCCGGCCTCCGCGCGCCGCGTCGCCGCCTTGTAGCCGTACCAGTCGCGCCCCCCGGCGAAGATCGAGTACATCGCGGTGAAGTTGCCGTCGCGGTTCTGGTCGGCGTTGAAGACCTGGTAGTTGCGGGCCATCGTGTTGCCCGTTGACGTGTAGACGTTCGGGGCCATGCGCTGGTCGGCGAAGTAGCCGTTCGCCGAGAGCTGAGGCCAGAAGGGCGCGAGCGCCTCCCGGCGCATGGAGTCCATGGTCCGCGAGTCCGCCCCCGCCGCCTTGACGCGGAGGTTCTTCTCGAGGGCGAGGTCCACCGCCTGCTCGAGGGTCAGCGATCCATCGATCTTCGGGAGCGACTGACCTTCTGCGGTGCCCGCCGCGAGCACCAGGGTAACGGTCGCAAGCGCCGCCGACAGCGTCTCAATGACCCGCATGCGCGCCCTCCTTATGGCTTCTGCGTTACTGGCATGTCCATCCCCGGCATCTCCGCGCCGGGCTTCTCCACCGTGGGCCTGTTCACCACAGGCTTGTCTCCGGGCGTCGTCGTGCCTTCGTCACCGGCTCCCTTCGGTGCTGCCGGCGCGCCGCTCGACACTTCGGCCACACGGGCACCTGCGTAGAGCCCTTCGTGGCCCCGCGCGACGACACGCTCGTCGCCCGCCAGGCCACGCGCGATCTCGACCCGGTCGGGACTCTCC